>JAYTXV010000029.1:0-2970 GCA_043742805.1 Caulobacteraceae bacterium
GGGGTGCCACGGGTCGGAATTGAGCGGCGGGCCGCTCCACGTGTTCGCAACCCAGGTCTATACGCCCAACCTTACCGTCCAGGCCAAATCGCTGTCCGATGCCGATATCGACCGGGCTATCCGCTTGGGGCTGCGCCCGGACGGAACCAGCGAGCTGGTGATGCCGGCCCACGCCTATCGCGCCTTCACCGACGACGAGATCGCCGCGATCATCACCCGCCTGCGCGCCCTTCCACGTCAGGGGATCGCACTGCCCAAACCCAACCCGGGCCTGTTGCTGCGCGCGGCTTTGGTGACCGGCGCGTTCAAGCCCGAGGCGGAGACGATCGCCGCCGCCCATCCGCCGCTCGACGCCGGCGCGCGCTTCGAAGCCGGACGGCACTTGGCGGCGTTCGCCTGCGGCCGCTGCCACGGTTCCGACCTCGGCGGGGCCGGGGGCATTGGTCCGGACATGACCGTGCGCGGCTATTACACCCGCGCCCAGTTCCACGGCCTGATCCAGAAGGGCGAAGCGATCGGCGAGGGCAACATGGCGTTGATGATCGAGACGGCCCAGACCAATTTCAGCCACTTCACCGACGCTGAGGTCGACGCGATCTACGATTACCTAGACGCCCGCGACAGCATCCTGGTGGCGAAGGCCGCGGCGGCCAAGCAGCGCTGATTCAGGGCGCCGCCGAGCGTCGGGCGGCGTTAAAACCAGAAACGCCGCGGCGGCCGGGTTGTCACCCTCGCGGTGAAAACTCCGCCACCAGATCGTAGCGGTCGCCGGGGAACACCTGGCGGACGTAGGTGACGGGATCGGCCTGGCGCCAGGTCCAGCGTTCTACCTGCAGGCATGCGCTGGCGCGGGGAACGCCGAGCGGCAAGGCCAGGTCGGCGGCCTGCCTGGCGGTGATGCGGTGGCGGGCCACTGTCCAGGGGACATTGTCCAGCAGCCACGAGCCCGGCGAGCGGTCGCCAAAATCCGCCTCGCCGGCGCCGGGCGCGGCGGCCAGGCTGACGAGGCGGTGCTCATGGGCGAACGGTCGGTCCGAGGCGATGTGGACGCCGTCGATGGCGACACGGTCTCCGGTCTCGGTGAACCGGGTATCCAGATCTTCACCGGCCGCGAGGCGCCGCCGCTTGGTGAGTTCAAAGCGATAGGTCTCGCCCCGCGCCAGGATGACGGCGGCGATGTCCGGAATTTCCAGCACGGCGGTGCGGACCCGCGGGCGGGCGACAAACGAGCCGGCCTTCTTGCGCCGTTCGATCAGGCCCTCGGACACCAGCGCGCCGATCGCCTTGCCCACCGTCATCCGGGCGCAGCGATATTGCTCCATCAACTCGCGCTCAGTCGGAATCCGTCGGCCCGGCGGCCAGTCGCCGGAGCGGATGCGGCTTTCGAGATCGCTTCGGATGCGCTGGTCGAGAGTCGGGGTCACGCGGCCAGCAGTTCGGTGATCGCCCGGCGGTAGCGGCGGGCCACGGCGTCGGCGGCTCGATGCCGGCCGCCTTCGACGACCTTGCTTCCGAACCGCCACACCGTGTCGACCACGCCGGTCCCGGCGGCGAAAATCCAGCCGTCGAGCAAGGCGTCACCGGACCTCTCGATCAGCGACGGATGAGTCAGGTCGAGGGTGACGATGTCGGCCGCCGCCCCAATCCGCAGGTCGCCGGTCTCGACGCCGAGCGCCTGTGACCCGCCCTGGGCCGCGCCGCGGAACAGCTCACCCCCCACCGAGCCGCCCTCGCGTATCGCCAGGACATTGCGGCTGCGGCGGGTCAGGCGCTGGGCGTATTCCAACAGCTTCAGTTCGCCGGCGGCGTCGATGGCGATGTTCGAATCGGTGCCGACGCCAAAGCGTCCGCCCCGGCTCAGGTAGGTTCGCGTGCGGAACACACCGTCGCCAAGGTTGGCCTCGGTGATCGGGCAAAGCCCCGCCACGGCGCCGCTTTTGGCCAGGGCAGCGACTTCGCCGTCGTTGAGATGGGTGGCGTGCACCAGGCACCAGTGGCGATCGATGGCGTGGTGGCTCATCAGCCACTCGACCGGTCGGGCGCCGGACCAGGCGACACAGGCGTCGACTTCCTTGACTTGTTCAGCGACGTGGATGTGGACCGGCCCACCCGCGGCCAGGCGCAACACCCGCCGCAGTTCATCCGGCGTCACGGCCCGCAAGCTATGTGGTGCGACGCCCTGATTGGCGTCCGGCAGCGCCGCGATCGCCGCGCGGCTGCCCTCAAGCAAAGTGGTGAAAGACACTATATCGTTGAGGAATCGCCGCTGACCCGGCCGGGGAGCGACCCCGCCGAAATCGCCGTGGGCGTAGAACACCGGCAGCAAGGTCAGGCCGATTCCCGTGGCGTCGGCGGCGGCCACGATCCGCATCGCCAGTTCGGCGGGGTTGTCATAGGGCCGGCCATCCGGCGCGTTGTGCAGGTAGTGGAACTCGCCGACCCGGGTGAAGCCCTGTTGCAGCATCTCGACATAGGCCTGGGCGGCGATGATCTCGATCTGGTCGGGCGTCAGGCGGTCGAGGAACCGATACATCACCTCGCGCCAGGTCCAGAAATCGTCGTCGGCGGGGCCGCGCACCTCGGCCAGCCCGGCCATGCCGCGCTGAAACGCGTGGCTGTGGACGTTGCACAGGCCCGGCAAGGCGGCGCCATGGCGTTCATCGTCGGAGGCCGCCTCCACGCCGGTCTCGATCCGGGCGATCCGCCCAGCCGCGATCTCCAGGCGCACGCCCGCCGCCCAGCCACCCGGAAGCAGGGCCTGATTGAACCAGAGGCTGTTGGTCGGACCGGTGCTCATGACGCCATTGTGGACTGCATTGATTTTATGTCTAGACATTATTTCGGGGAGGTTTATTCCCGGGGCGCAAGGAGGCGCCCATGCGCTGCGATCGACTCTGGCGACACGCCCGCCTCGCCACCATGGCCGGCTCCGGCCTGGGCGTTATCGGCGACGGCGTGGTCGCCAGCCGG
>JAYTXV010000030.1:0-1960 GCA_043742805.1 Caulobacteraceae bacterium
GATCTCGGCGTTGTTCTGCTGGACTGGACCCGGCGAACCGCCCGCGCCGGTCAGCACACTGGCATCGGGAAGTAGCAAGGCGATCGAATGATAGAGGCGGGGCTGCCGAGCCACCGCCGCGGGGGTCCACACGCCGGTCGCGGGATCCCAGATCTGGGTGGTGAGATCGACAATCGAGGGACTGGCGATCACATTGGGCACGGTCGATCCACCGGTCACCGCGACCCTCCCGTCGGCCAGCACCGTCGCCGTCGCCCAGGCGCGCACCTGATCCAGGTCCGCCGAATGGGTGAGCACCGGTTGGGAGGCATTGATATCAATGATTTGAGTCGTCGCCCGCGTCTTCCTGGTGGCGCCGCCGAGCACGAGACGAAGCGAAAGTAACTTGCCCGGGGCGTACATCACCGTCGGCATGGTCAGAGAGCCGAGGTCGGCCGCCCCTGAGAGCTTGACGATGGAACCAGGGGCCGCGGGGTTGATCGAATACATCGAGCCGGTATTGGTGATCAGGAAGAGGTCGCCCCTCGCCGTGACCCAGGCCCTGGGGTAGAACCAGCCTCCCTGGGTCAGGCCAAACGCCGCATCGCTGGTGGCGTTGGCCAGCGTCCGCCAATGCGAGCTGGTCCAGCCCAAAGCCTTCTGTGCCGGCACGCTCCAATTGGCATTGGCCGTGGAGTTGTAGACCTCCGGCACAATGGTGGCGGCGACCCTGTTGATGTAGCCGCCAAGGGTCACCATGTCCCCGTTCGGCATCTGAACCACCGAGGCATACCAGCGTGGATACTCCATCATGCCTGCGCTGCGGATGGCGTTGGCCGTGGGGGAGAATATCGTCGTCGCGTTGACGCCCGCGTTGTTGCGCGATGCGGAGCCCGAGTCTCCGCCGGTAATCAAAACTTCGCCGGTTTGCCAGTCCATTACCTGGAAACTGCAAAAGATATCTGTGTTGGTGACATTCGGTAGCAGACTGTGGGCAGCGGAGGAGGTGCCCAGCTTCGGATCCCAGATATCGTATTTGAACGTATCCTGACGCACGTGTCCCGCCGCGTCCGCATCGGTGCCGTAGTTGAGCACCCGTCCATCGGGCAGAAGGATCTCATGCAGGCCGATGAAGGGCCAGCCCACCTGCTGGTCGAAATAGCCGACGGTTCCCGCATTCGGGCCTGCGCCGGCCGGAACCTGACCGAAAACATAGCCAGTTCCGGCAAACACCGGAGCCTTGATGAGGGCAGCGTCGGCCTGGCGCAAGGCCCTGGTGGGCGTCATCGCCTTCATACCTTGGCCGCCGCCGGATGGAGTCACCGGATCGGTCATGTCGTCCAGGTTAAGGACGCCTGTATCGCCCAGCCCCGTGCCGGGGATGTCGTTCGGTGCGATCATGGAGTGCGCCACCGCCATCGGCCCGGTGGCGATAGCCGTCAGGGCGAGCAGGCTCGCGCCCATCAAGGCCGATATTTCGCGATATCTCATGAATCTCGCCCCCTACGACCGACCATCCGATAGTCTACATCTTTGGGTCGGAAGGCTCAAATCCGATGTTCCGACCCGGATGCCATGCGCAGCTAGTCTGCGATGTGCGTCTTCCCACGCTGAACCATGCTCCACGCGCAGGTTAGCTAGAGCGAACCCAGCCTCAGGCCCGATTGATCGCCAGCAGGGTGGGGGCAACTCTCGAAGAAGAGTGAGCCGCCAGGCCCAGGGACGCGGCCGATGAAGCCCCGAGGCCGGCCATCGCCTGGACGAAGGCGGCGGTCGCGTGGGGCACGGCCGGGGTGAGCCCGCCGCTCGGCGATAGAAGGGCGAAGGTCCCGCCTGGCGTCCCGATTGTCCCCCCGCCGGTGATGGCTGTGTCGTTCAACTGCCAGGAGGCATAGGTCCCGGCGGCGTCGACGAATACGATGTCGCTCTTGCCGTCGCTATTGAGGTCGGCGACGCCGGCGAAGGCAAAGGTCCCGCCTGG
>JAYTXV010000031.1:0-4817 GCA_043742805.1 Caulobacteraceae bacterium
GGCGCCGAAGACCGACTTGTGGGACCCGCCGAAGCGATCCTGGACTTCCACGACCTCAGAAACGGCGAGGCCTGGACGATCCGACCCAATCCCGGCGCGGCGCCTTGGTGGCTGCTGTCCCCGGCGCGGCGCGTAAAAGGAACCAAGGCCGTCGACTATCTCGCTCTCGTGGCCTTGCTGGCGGCCGGCGAGGGGAAGCGGATCGATGAGGTGATGCGCTGCGAGGGCGTGCTGTGGGACCGATTGCTGGAACCTTTCCTACTGTCGGCGCTCAATACCGAGGCCAGGAGCGCGTCCGCCACCCTGGCTGGGGCCGTGATCCGGGAATCCCTGGCCCGGGGCGGCAACGCCTATCGGCCTCGGGTGGCGCACCCGACCCTGTCGGCGGCCTTCATCGACCCCGCCCTCGCCTTCCTCGCCGCGCGCGGCGGAACCGTGAAATTCGGGACACCGGTGAAAGCGCTCGGATTCGAGGGCGATCACGTGAACGCCCTGGTCACCGCTGAAGGCAAGATACCGATCGATACGGGCGACGCGGTCGTGCTGGCGACGCCGCCCTGGATCAGCCAGGGCCTGATTCCCGGACTGACCGCGCCCGACGCCTTCAACGCCATCGTCAACGGTCACTTCCGCGTTGCGCCCCCGAGCGGCCTGGCGCCTATCGTCGGCGTGGTCGGCGGGACCGCTCAATGGATATTCGCCTTTCCCGACCGCCTGAGCGTGACCGTCAGCGGGGCCGACGATCTAGCCGCCCAGAACCGCGTGGACCTGGCGCACCGCTTCTGGGCGGACATCGCCGCAGTCCACGGCCTGCCCGCCGAGCTACCGCCCTGGCGGATCGTCAAGGAGCGCCGGGCCACCTTCGCCGCCACACCCGCCCAGAATGCGAAACGCCCTGGCGCCGCCACCCACTGGCGCAACCTGGCATTGGCCGGCGATTGGACCGCCGCAGGGCTTCCCGCCACGATCGAGGGCGCGATACGCTCCGGGCGGACGGCGGCGGCCGTGATAGGGTAACTGATGGACGAAGCTTCAGCCCTGACATCATCGCTGGATCTGGCCGCGCTAAATTTGGACGCTTCGGTCCGCCGGGCCGCGGACGCCCTGCTGAAGCGTCAGCGTTCCGACGGTCACTGGGTGTTCGAGCTGGAGGCCGACGCCACCATCCCGGCCGAATATATCCTGCTGCGATCCTATCTGGCTGAGCCGGACGCCCCCGAGCTCGAACGCAAGATCGGCGTCTATCTGCGCCGCATCCAGGGCGATCATGGCGGCTGGCCGCTCTATCACGCGGGGGCCTTCGACGTCAGCGCCACGGTGAAAGCCTATTTTGCCCTGAAGACCATCGGCGACGACCCCGGCGCGCCACATATGGTCCGCGCCCGAGACGCGCTGCTGGCCCATGGCGGGGCGGAGGCGTGCAACGTCTTCACCCGGATCCTGCTGGCGCTGTTCGCGGTTATCCCTTGGCGAGTCGTGCCCCAGATTCCGGTGGAGATCACGCATCTGCCTCGGTGGTTTCCGATCCACCTGTCGAAGATTTCCTATTGGGCGCGGACGGTTATCGTGCCGCTGCTGGTGCTGCGCACCCTCAAGCCCAAGGCGCGTAACCCGCGCGGGATCACAATCAACGAGCTGTTTGTCGCCTCTCCGGCGGGGATGCGCGGCATCGCCCGGGCTGGCCATCAGAAGGAGCCCTGGGCGACAGGATTCTTCGCCCTGGACGCTTTGCTGCACCAAGTGGATTGGCTCTTTCCGGGGGCTTCGCGCCGCAGCGCCATCACCAAAGCCAAGACTTTCGTGGACGAGCGTCTGAACGGAGAGGACGGCCTGGGAGCGATCTTCCCGGCCATGGCCAACGCGGTGATGATGTATGACGCCCTGGGCTACCCTGAGGACGACCCCAACCGCGCCACGGCCCGAGCCTCGGTGGAAAAGCTGCTGATCGTCAAGGACGAGGAGGCCTATTGCCAGCCGTGCCTGTCGCCGGTGTGGGACACGGCCCTGACCGCTCACGCCCTCTTGGAGGCGGCGGGAGAGGATTGCGAGGCGGCGGCGATGCGGGGCCTTCAGTGGCTGAAACCATTGCAGGTGCTGGATGTGAAGGGCGACTGGGCCGAGTGGCGGCCGGACACCCGGCCGGGGGGCTGGGCGTTCCAGTACAGCAACGACCACTACCCCGACACCGACGACACCGCCGTGGTGGTGATGGCCATGGACCGGGCGCGCCATCTGGCCAGCGAGGCCGGCACGGATAGGGCGGTCACCTATGACGGAGCCATTGATCGGGGCCGGGAATGGATCGAGGGCCTGCAGTGCAAGGACGGCGGTTGGGGCGCGTTCGACGCCGACAACAGCTATTATTACCTGAACAATATCCCGTTCGCCGACCACGGCGCGTTGCTCGACCCGCCCACGGCCGATGTAGCGGCGCGGTGCGTCAGCATGCTGGCGCAGTTGGGCGAGCCTTCCGGCTCCCTAAGGATGAAGGCCGCGCTCGCCTACCTCAATAAGGAGCAGGAAACCGACGGCAGCTGGTTCGGCCGCTGGGGCGTCAACTATGTCTATGGAACCTGGTCGGCGCTCTGCGCCCTGAACGCCGCTGGTCTGCCCCCCGAAACACCGGCCGTTGCCAGAGGCGCGGATTGGCTGATCGCGATCCAGAACCCCGGCGGGGGCTGGGGCGAGGGATGCGATTCCTACAAGCTCGATTATAAGGGCTATCAACCGGCGCCCAGCGCCTCGTCACAAACGGCCTGGGCCTTGTTGGGATTGATGGCCGCCGGCCGCACCGACCACCCTGCCGTCGCGCGCGGCATAGCCTGGCTGACCGCCAATCAGACCGATGAGGGCGTTTGGCCGGAAGATACCTACACCGGCGGCGGCTTCCCACGCGTCTTCTATCTGCGCTACCACGGTTACTCGAAGATTTTTCCGCTCTGGGCCCTCGCCCGCTACCGCAACCTTAAGCGCGGCAATAGCGGGCGCGTTGCCTTCGGGATGTAGGACTCACGCCTCCAGAGTCGCCAGCCCTCGCGCCAGGTCGGCGATCAGGTCCTTGGGGGCTTCGATGCCGATGGAAAGCCGGATCAGGCCCTCCTCCATGCCGAGTATCGCCTGTTCGTTGGCCGAGACGCCGGAGTGCGTGGTACTGCCGGGGTGACAGGCGAGAGACTCGGTGCCGCCCAGGCTCACAGCCAGCTTGAATACCTCCAGGGCGTCCAGGACCTTGAACGCCGCCTCCCGCCCACCTTTCACGACGAACGAGAAGGTAGCCCCCATGGCCCCGCACTGACGGTCGATCACATCCGCCGTCGGCGAGCCGGGCGCGGCGTCGCCCAGATAGGCCAGACGCTCCACCGCCGGCTGGGCGCGCAGCCAATCGGCCACCTCGCGGGCATTGGCGAAGGCCTTGTCCATCCGCAGCCGCAACGTTTCCAGTGACCGGGTCAACATCCAGGCGCTGTGCACATCCAGCTGATTGCCGATCAGGTTGCGCAGGGACCTGATCTTCTTCATCAGGACAGCCGAACCGGCCACTGACCCGGCGATCAGGTCGCTATGGCCCCCGACATATTTGGTCAGGGAGTAGACCACCAGATCGGCGCCATGGCGGATGGGCGCCTGATAGAGCGGCCCCAGTAGGGTGTTGTCGACGATGATGCTTGGACGTTGACCCTGTTCGGCCTCGATTTCGCGCGCCACGCTGGCCATAAGGTCCAGGTCAACCACGGCATTGGTCGGGTTGGCCGGGGTCTCGACGTAGATCGCGGTGACAGGCCCAATGTCCATGGCCTGGCGAGCCGCCGTCCTTACGGCGATGGGATCGACCCCGTCGAAGAAGGCGGCGTTGCGGACACCAAGCCTCGCCAGCAAGTTATCGAACAGAGTCTCGGCGCCGCCGTAAAGTGGCCGGCTGCGCAGTACCACCTGGCCCGGGTCGGTTACGGCCAGCAAGGCGGTGAAGATCGCCGCCATGCCGCTGGAGAACACCGAACAGGCGTCGGCGCCTTCCAGCACAGCCAGCCGTTCCTCGACGATCTGCAGGTTGGGGTTGTTGAAGCGGGTGTAGATCAGACCGGCGTCGGCGCCCTCCGGTGAGATCTGGCGTCCGCTCATATAATCGAACAGCAGCTTGCCTTCCTCGCAGGTGTCGTAGGCGAACGTCGAGGTCAGGAAGATCGGGGTCTTGACCGCGCCCTCTGACAGGGTGGGGTCGAACCCGAACCCCAGCATCAGGGTTTCAGGTTCCAGCTGATGGGTCCCCAGGCTGGACTTGCGGAAATCGTGTTTGGGCATGGCGCGGCGCTCCACCGAGGGCTAACCCCCCGCCTGTATCGGGCTTGAGCCGCTATAGCCCGCGCCTCGGCTGACCGCCACCGTGAACGCGGCCTATTAGTAGGACTTTAACTTCCCTTGCGACACTTCAACGCGCCGATCTCCGCCTGAAACAAGGTGATCGCGTCGGTCAGATAGAGCCGGTTGTCGGCGTCGTCGGAATTATTGCCCGTATCCCCCAGAAGCGCCTGCATCTGGGCAAGTTTAATCGTAGTGGCGGCGGCCGCCGGGTTGAGCCCGCCGCTCTCCGCTACGATTGAATCGATTGTAGTGGTCAAGAGCGCCTGGATGTCCGGGCTCTGAATCTGACCCGCAATCGCCGTCAGATCGATCGCGCAGGTCTGGGCGTTTACCGGCGCCGTGGTGCAAAAGACCAAGAACGCACCGCCGCACGCGGCCGCCCACTGAGATCGCCGGGCATTCGATAAGATGGATTTCGAGGACATCGCCTAACCCTATTGTGTGGTGACTGTGTATGT
>JAYTXV010000032.1:0-3762 GCA_043742805.1 Caulobacteraceae bacterium
GCCCTCAAGATCGATCCGGACGTCCGCGTGGATTTCGAGGGGTATGGGATCAAGCTCTGAACGACCTGCTGTTTCGCCTCATCGCCGCGCGACGATGAACAACCGTGGGAAATGCAGCATCACCTTGCCGTCGATCATGGGCGGATAGGCCTTGGCTATTTGTTCGGCGTAGCGGGCCAGGAAGTCGCGCCGCGCCCGTGCGTTCGTCTTCAAACTTCAGATAGGTTGAGGGGGACCAGTCGGCCGTGTCGTCGCTCGGTTGCGGGGCTGTCGATTGTGGGCGTAGGGTGCAGGTCAAGGCCGCGCGACCAAGCCGCCGCCCAATTGGAGGAAGACCGACATGGCCACCGCCGCCACTCTGGAAAAGCCAAGCTACCTTGGTCTGCTGAACGCCATCTCGCTGGCCGAGAGCGCCGCGGGGGTCTATCTGGAGGCCTGGGCGAATGTGACGCCCAATACCGACCTTGCTTGCACCCTGCGCCTGGTCGCGGCCCGCGAACGCAGCCATGGCGATGTGTTCTGCCGTCGGATCGCCGAACTGGGCTTCAGCCTGAAGTCGAAGGCCAATCCCCGCGACGCCGAACAGCTGGCCAAGCTCGCCAATCCCAACATCAGCGATCTGGAGAAGATTCCGGCCGCCCGGGAAGAAGAGGCCGATCCGTTCGGCGAGATCCGCCGGAGGATTTCCGAGGGCGAGTTCGATCCGATGACCGCCAACCTGATGAACTGGTACATCGCCGAGGAAAAAGACAGCGGCCGGCGCCTGCGGGAAGCCTATGACTGCGTGCGGGACATGGGCCGCAAGAGCTCGGGCAAGATCAGCCAAGCCTCCAGCGACGGACCCAGCGCCGACGCCGAAGCGATGATGGCCTGTATGACCGCCGGCTTCGCCCGGCTGGAAAAGGCGATGGAAAAGCTGGTCAAGGCGTCCAAGTAGTCTCTGAGCGGCGTCGGCTTTCATCCCGTCCGCGATCGCGACTTCCAGGAAAAGCGCTTGGAGCGTTTTCGGGAACTTGCCACCGAGGGGCGGACGATCCTGCTGGTCAGCCACGGCGACCACCAGATGGAAAGCCTCTGTTCACGGGCCATCCTGTTCGACCATGGCCGATTGATCGCCGCCGGATCCCCGGTCGATGTGAACACGGTCTACGAGAGACTTAGAAAGAAGACGTCTAACGCTGGTGACGCAGGCCGCTGATGCCGACGGCTGATGACACACACCCTGTTCGTTTCATCCTGCTCGGCAGCGCGCGCAGCGGCTCTAATCTGGTCGCCTGGAGTCTCCAAGAGCACGGCGCGATAGAAATGTTCGGCGAAATCTTTCATGACGCAGAGGGAGAGGCGAGGACCGACCTCCCCCCGGAGGTTCCGGCTTATCGCGATAGCGAGGACGGTGCGCGCTTTCTTGAGCGAGAAGTCTTCGGGCGCGATGCGGGTCCGACCAAGCGCGCCCGCGGCTTCAAGATATTCTATGATCACGCCAGGACCACCGACGCCGCCAGGACCGCGTGGACCTATCTGATGAGGGATCGCGACATCAAGGTCATTCACCTGCGTCGGCGAAATCTCTTCGACGCCCTGGTATCGCTCGAAGTCGCCATGCGAACCGGCGAGTGGTTTCGTGAAATCGGCGCGACGGGCGCGCCACCGGCTGTCGCCCCGTTTCACTTGTCCGCGTGGGATTGTCAGGACTATTTCGCTCAGACGACCGTCCGGTGTCTCTGGGCCGTGTCGGCTTTTCGCGGCCACGAATGCCTGAACCTGGACTATGATACTGACTTGCTCGGGGATTTCGCGGGCGCGATGGCTCGGATATTTGATTTTCTGGGTGTCGAGCCGTTGGTTGTCGCGCCGCTGCTGATCAGGCAGCGGCAGACCGAACCTTCGCAACAGATTGTCAATTATCAAGATTTGAAATGCTGGTTCAAGCACACCTTGTTTGAGGCGTTCTTCGAGCCGTCCGATCCCATCGAATGAGCGTGCCGTCGCGGGGACGGCGCCTGACTCTGGCCCTTGCCAGATCCGAAATATGGTTCGTAGTGTCGCTCGAGGAAGAAAATCGTGACTAGGCTCATGGACCGACGCGTTGTGTCTCAATGACTCGGGCGAACAACTGGCTCTATCTACTATGCGGCGTGGTGCTTGCCGCCTGGCCGCTCGCTTCGGCGGCTTCCATATTGAGCCCCGACCCGACCGCGCCGGTCCCAATGGTCGCGTCGCCCGCCGACTCCACCGCGGCGACCGAGAACTTGGCCCTGACCCAGGATGCGACCATGCGCCTGACCTTGTCGGTGCTGGTCAATGGTCAGGGACCGTTTGATTTTCTGGTCGACACCGGTTCGGACCGCACCGTAATCTCACGGGAGCTGGCCTTGAAGCTGGGTCTGCCGCCCGGCCCGCGCGTGATCATCCATGAGAGCGCCGGCGCGGACAATGTCGGAACCGTGCTGATCGAACACCTGACCGTCGGCAATCGGACGATCAACCACATCGAGGCGCCTTCTCTGTCCGCCTCCAACCTCGGCGCGGTCGGAATGCTGGGTGTCGACGCCTTGCGCGATCTGCATCTGGTGATGGATTTCAAGGCAATGCGGCTGGCCAGCGCGCCAAGCCACGCCGAGCCCGTGGATGACCACACCATAACCGTCCATGGCCGTAGCCGATTTGGCCAGCTCATTCTGACCGACGCACACATCCGGGGCACGTCGGTCCTGGTGGTGCTGGATTCCGGATCCCAGCTGTCGGTCGGCAACCCCGCCCTGCTGAAATTGCTCACCGGTCGCGGGATGGACCCGGCCTCACGGAAGACCACCGACATTCTCACCGTGACCGGACGCAGGATGCAGGTGGAGATTGACCCCATCGCCGAAGCTCAACTGGGCGGCATCACCATCCGAAACATGTCCCTGGCTTTTGCCCAACTGCACGTCTTTGATCGCTTCGGCCTGACGCGGCGTCCGGCTCTGCTGCTGGGGATGGACGTCCTCAGCCTATGCCGGAAAGTGACCGTGGACCTGCGCCGTCACGAGGCGACGTTCACGCTGAATTGAGCCCCGCCGCATCCCGGAGCGGCTGCCCCGGAACATGAGGCGAGGCATTGACTCGCGCCGTCAAAGCAGAACAAAACAAGAACATTGAGGCTTCGGTCGATTGGCGGCGATGGCGGCGCGGAGCGGTGGTGTACAGAACGAGAGTGGGTCAATGCGGATTTCGACGGCGGATTTCGTCAGGAGTTTCGGAACCTGGGTCGATCAGGCGATGTCGGCGCCGGTCATGGTCACCAAGCACGGGCGCGACCGGCTGGTGATCCTGTCAGCCGAGGAATATGGGCGCCTGATTCGGCAGAGCCGGCGCGCCGCGCGAACCCGCGACCTATCCACCGGCGACCAGGCGCTGTTTGGCGTGGCCGAGCCGTCGAATGATTTCGCTCATGACGACAGCCGGCGGCGGGGTCGCGGGCGGTGAGGGTGTCAGAACCCCAGCGCGCGAGCTTCCTTCACATGTGGCAGGGCGCGGATCTTGGCGATCAGGGCGTCATCCGGCGCCTGGTCGATCCCGACCAGGGCGATGGCGTCGTCGCCGGCTGCGACGCGGCCAAGGTTGAAGGTGGCGATGTTGGTTCCTGTTTCAGCCAGCAAGGCGCCTAGCGCCCCGATGAAGCCAGGCTTGTCCAGGTTGTTGACATAGAGCATGGCCGGGGCGAAGGCGGCGTCCAGCTCCATGCCCTTGACCTCGACGATACGTGGAGCCCCCGCGATCACC
>JAYTXV010000033.1:0-3798 GCA_043742805.1 Caulobacteraceae bacterium
CACACAACGAGGGTCTCCAGCGGCTCGGCGAGGTCGACGATGGGTCGCAAGCGCGCGCCGCCGGCGGTGAGCGCATAAGGCGCCGCCCCCTCGAGCACCGCCTCTATACGGCCGATGGAGACCCCGGCGGTGCGGCGGCGGGCCAGCAGGCGGCCGATCCACTGCGGCCCCACCGAGGCGAAGCCGGTGTAGGCGACGAACAGGGTGAAATCCCCCACCGAGAACGCCCCCTGGCGCAGCGCGCCGGCCGAGATCAGCAGCACCAGCCCCAGGCCGATCCGGCCCATATTGTTGCTGACCGTATCGAGCATGGCGTTGAAAATCTGGTCGTTGATCGCCGCCTTGCGCCGCGCGTCGTTCAGCGCCTCGAGATGGCGCAGCATGCGGTCCTCGGCAGAGGCCACCTGGATGGCCTGCACGGCGCCGAAGGTCTCGCCGATAAAGCCGGTGACGCGGGCGGTCGCCTCGCGATTCAGCCGCCGGTAGTGATGGATGCGTAGCGCCAGATGGTTGGTCAGGAATACGATCAACACCATCGGCACGGCCGCCACTGCGGCGATGGGCGGATTGATCGAGGCCATGATCGCCAGGGCGCCGATGGTGAAGACGATCAGGCCGGACAGATCGACCCAGGCCTCGACGAACCAGACCACCGCCTGGGCGTCATCGCGAAAGCGGCTGACCAGATCACCGACCGAGGCGGGCAGGCGCCTAGGTCCCGGGGCGGCGACCAGGAAACCCAGGATATTACGCCTGAGCATCGCCTCCATCGCGTAGGCGAGGGCGTTCCAGGCAGCGTTGGCGCCGAACAGCACGAGTTGCGGCAGGAGCTGCGCCCCGAGCAGAAGCCCGACCAGGGTCCAGACGCTCAGGCCCGCCGGCGCGTGGCCACTAAGCCGGTCGAACACCGCCCGGATGATCAGGCCATTGGCCAAGGGAAGGCTATAGAAGCCGACATAGCCAAGCACCGTGACGCTGAACAGCCACGGATGGGCGCGGGCCAGGCCCCAGCCATGGCGCCAGGCCCCGCCCTGCCCCGGAGGTATCCGGTCGGCCGGATCGGCGGCGGCGCTCATTGCAGCACCCCTTCGATGCCGGAGCGCAGCAAGCCTGCGAAGTGCGACGCCGGGTCCGACGCCAAGGTGGCGCGGTCACCCCATTCGGCCACCCGGCCGTGGTCGAGGACCAGAATCTTGTCGGCTCGGCGGACCGTGGCCAGCTTGTGGGCTATGATGATCGCGGTGCGGCGAGGGACGGTCGGCGAAGGCCTTAGGAGCTTGTCCATCGCCCGTTCGATCAACCGGTCGGTGGCTGGGTCGAGGCGGGAGGAGGCCTCGTCGAGCACCACCAGGGCCGGATCCCGGAGGAACACTCGAGCGAAGGCCAGCAGCTGCGCCTCGCCCGCCGACAGGCCGCCGGCGGTCAGGTCGCTGTCCAGGCCGGCGGGCAGTCGCCTGAGCCAGGGGGCCAGGCCGAGGTCATCCAGCACCTCCAGGACACGGGCGTCCGACAAGGCCGGGTCGAACAGGGTGACGTTATCGCGAACGCTGGCCTCGAACAGCTGCACTTCCTGGGTGACCACGCCGATGCGCGCGCGCAGCTGGGCCAGGGTGGCGCGGCGGATGTCCTGGCCGTCGACCAGGATCGCGCCCTCGCCGATCTCATAGAGGCGGAACAGCAGCCGTATCAGCGTGCTCTTGCCGCTGCCCGTGCGACCCAGCAGACCCAGGGTCTGGCCCGGCTCCAGGTCGAACGACACGTCGCGCAGCACCGGGCCGCCGCCGTCATAGGCGAAGCTCACACCCTGAAACGTCACGCCTGCCGGACGGGACGGCAGGTCGAGCCCCGGGCCGTCGACGATCCGCGAGGCGATGGCCTGCAGATCGCGCACTCGGCCAAGGCCGGCGCCGGCCGACTGGAATTGTTGCAGCTGCATACCGATCAGGGCCAACGGCATGGCCATCATGCCGGTGTATTGCACGAACAGATAGACCGTCCCCAAGGTGACCTCGTGGCGGCGGAACAGGATCAACCCGCCGATCAGGGCGATCGCCAACCCCACGGCGTAGAGGGCGTTGATGGCGGCGTTGACCGCCATGCCGATGCGGCCGGCGCGTCGGCCGGCGTGCTTCAGACTGGCCGAGATCGCCGCGTGGCGGCGCATCACATGGGCGCCCCCGGCGTTGGCGCGGATATCGTCGAGGCCGCCCAATCGTTCCTCGAGAAAGCCGGCCATTTCCGAGCGCGCCTGGCGCTCGGCCGTCCAGCGCGGGCCGCCGATCAGGGTCACCCGGCTGATGGCGAAAGCGGCAATCACGGCGAACACGGTCATGGCGCCGCCGACCCGCCAATCCTGAACGGTGATCAGGATCAGAATCCCGGCCAGCAGCAGGCCACTGCCCAGGATCTGCAGCACGAATTGGGAAAAGAACGTCGCCAGGGCGGTGACATCGCCGTCGATACGCTCGATCAGCTCGCCTGGGGTCTTGGCGTTGTGGAACGTCAGATCGAGACCCAGGGCGTGGGCGGCGAGGTCTCCGCGCAGGCGGTTGGTGGCTGTCCAGCCGACCTGCTCGCTGAACCAAGTGGTCGCCACCTGCGTGGCCTGGGTCAACAGCGCGGCGGCGAGATAGACACCGGCCAGGCCCCAAAGAACCGGCATCGGCAGGGCGGCCGGACCGGGTATGGCGCTGTCGACGAAGCGTTTGAGGATCTGAGGTCCGATCAGTTGCAGCGCGACGCCGGCGAACAGCAGAGCCGCCAGGATCGCCACGCGGCCCGATTGGGGGGCGAGGTAGGTCTTCAGGAGTTGGGTGAAGCCGAGGCGTTTGGCGGCCGTTACAGTCATCGGCGGCGGCGGCCCGCTCCAGCTTGGCGGTGCATTCGGGCGCGGGAAGTTCTAGAACCTTGGCCATGAGCGCCGAACCCGACTTCCCTGAATTCCCTCCCGGCGCGTTCGCCAAGGTCGATGGCGGGGAGGACGGCGAGTTCTATGAACAGGCGCGGCTGGTCACCCATATCGATGCGGGGGCGATCGCCGCCCTGACCGATTTCTACCGCGAGACACTGCCGCCGGGCGGGGTGCTGCTGGACCTGATGAGTAGTTGGGTCAGCCATCTGCCCGACGATGTGGATTATGGGGAGGTGATCGGCCAAGGCATGAACGCCGACGAGCTGGCCGCCAATCCGCGCCTGACCCGCGCCTTCGTCCAGGACCTCAACCGCGAGCCGGTACTGCCGCTGGAGGCCGCCAGTGTCGGCGGGGCGATGATCTGTGTCGGCATCCAGTATCTGCAACGGCCGCTGAACGTCCTGACCGATCTGGCGCGGGTGCTGAAACCCGGCGCGCCGCTGGTGGTGAGCTTTTCCAACCGCTGTTTTCCAACCAAGGCGGTGGCGGTATGGCGGGCGCTGGACGGCGACGGCCATGCGCGGCTGGTGGAACTCTATCTGGGCCGGGCCGGTTTCGCGGACATCGAGATCCGGGTCCTGAGCGATGGCCGGCGCGGCGATCCTCTGACCGTCGTGACCGGACGGGCGGGGCCGGCGGGGTTTCACCAGGCATAGGCCTCGGGCGCGGCCCCTCCGGGGCCCGGGAAAATCGCGTCGATCGCCGTCCAGGAGGCGTCGTCCAGCGTGATCTCCACCGCCGCCAGGCTGGCGTCGAACTGGGCCATGGTGCGCGGACCGATGATCGGGGCGGTCACCCCCGGCTGGCGCGCCACCCAGGCCAGGGCGACATCGCCCGGCGCATGGCCCAAATCCTGGCACAGAACCTGAAACGCATCGACCGCCGCC
>JAYTXV010000034.1:0-2356 GCA_043742805.1 Caulobacteraceae bacterium
GGCGAACGCATCGACGCCCTGGAAATCTTCGACGCCCGCCGCGTGGCCGGCCGGATTCTCGGCCAGGGCGACGTGGTGGCCCTGGTGGAACGCGCCGCCCAGGACCTCGACGAAGCCAAGTCCCTGGCCATGGCCAAGAAACTGGCTAAGGGCCTGTTCGACCTCGACGACATGTCCGACCAGCTCAACCAGATGGAAAAGATGGGCGGCATGGAAGGCCTGATGGGCATGCTGCCGGGCGTCCAGAAGATGAAGAAACAGATTGCCGAGTCCGGGGTGACCGACAAGTCGATCCGGCGCCAGCGAGCGATCATCGGCTCCATGACCCGCAAGGAGCGCAAGAAGCCCGACATCCTGCAGGCCTCTCGCAAGCGGCGGATCGCCGCCGGGGCAGGGGTCGAGGTGTCCGAGGTCAATCGCCTGTTGAAACAGCACCGCCAGATGCAGGACGCCTTCAAGATGATGGCCCGCGACGGCGGCAAGGGCTTCGCCCGGATGGCCGGCATGTTCGGCGCCGGTGGCGGCGGCATGGAGGCGATGAAAGCCATGGGCGGCGGCATGAAACCTCCGGCCCTGCCGGGCGGTGGCCCTGCGCCGACCGGCATGCCATCTCTGCCTGGCCTGGGCGCCAAACCGCCCCCCAGTCTTCCCGGCCTCGGCGGCCTGCCGCCCGGCTTCAACCCGTTCAAGAAACCTTGAAATAATTCAAACCCGAAGGACCAGACCACCGCCATGCTGAAGATCCGTCTCGCCCGCGGCGGCGCCAAGAAGCGCCCCTACTATTCGATCGTCATCGCCGACAGCCACTCGCCGCGCGACGGCCGTTTCATCGAGAAGGTCGGCGCCTATAACCCGCTGCTGAAGAAGGACGACCCGCAACGGCTGGTCCTGAAAACCGAGCGCGTCACCGAGTGGCTTTCCAAGGGCGCCCAGCCCACCGAGCGCGTGGCCCGATTCCTGGCGATGCGAGACCTCAGACCCTGGGAGCATGGCGCCAACCCCAAGAAGGGCGAGCCCCACGCCAAGGCCAAGGAACGGGTCAAGGAACGCGACGATCGCGCCACCGCCCAGGCCGCCGCCGCCGCTGAAGCAGCCGAAGCCGCCGCCGCGGCAGCCGCCGAGGCCGCCGCCCACCCGGTGATCGAAGAAGAGCCCGTGGTCGAAGCGGAGCCGGTCGTCGAAGCGGAGCCGGTCGCTGAAGTCACCGAAGCCCCGGCCGAGGAGGCCCCTCCAGCCGCCGCCGAAACCCCCGTCGAGGGCTAGGGTTCATAGTGGCGGCGCGGCGCGGCCTGATCCTCGTCGCCCAGGCGGCCGGCGCCTTTGGCGTGAAGGGCGATCTTAGGATCACGACCTACACCGAGGACCCGGCCGCCCCGCTGCGCTATGCCACCCTGTTGGGCGAGGACGGCGCGGTCGCCCTGACCCTGACCGGCGGCCGGGTCGCCAACAGCGATCTGATCGCTCGGGCGCGGGAAGTCGAAACCCGCGAACAGGCGCAGGCCCTGCGCGGCCTGCGCCTGTATATTGCCCGGGACTCGCTGCCCGAACCCGACGAAGACGAGTTTTATCTCACCGACCTGGTCGGACTCTCGGCCCAGAGCCCCGCCGGGGCGCTGATCGGCAGGGTCAAGTCGGTGCACAATTTCGGCGCCGGCGAACTGCTGGAGATCGACCCCGGCGACGGGTCGCCCAGCTGGTGGGCGCCCTTCACCCTGGCCGTGGTCCCCGACATCCGACTGACCGAAGGGGTGATCGTCATCGACCGCCCCCCAGAGGTCGAGGCGAAGCCGGAATAACCCCGCCTATCGCAGGTCAGGCGGGGTTGCCTCGATGGTCAGGAATTTCACCGCGTCTTCCAGGCTGATCACCTGCTGGCGGTCCGAGCCGAGGCGGCGCAGGGCGACCGTGCCTTCCTCCGCCTCGCGCCGGCCGACGACTGCGATCACCGGGACCTTGGCCAGGGAGTGTTCGCGAACCTTGTAGCCGACTTTCTCATTACGCAGGTCGGCCTCGACGCGGAGACCGGCCTTGCGCAGGGTCGCCGCGGCCTTGTGGGCGTAGTCGTCGCCGTCCGAGGTGATGGTGGCCACCACCACCTGCAGCGGCGCCAGCCACAGCGGGAAGGCGCCGGCATGGTGCTCGATCAGCACGCCGGTGAAGCGTTCCAGCGACCCCAGCACCGCCCGGTGGAGCATCACCGGCCGGTGCTTCTGGCCATCCTCGCCGATGTAGTTGGCGTCCAGGCGCTCGGGCAGCACGTAATCGAGTTGCAGGGTGCCGCACTGCCAGGTGCGGCCGATGGCGTCGCGCAGATGGAACTCCAGCTTGGGGCCATAGAAGGCGCCCTCGTTGGGTA
>JAYTXV010000035.1:0-4566 GCA_043742805.1 Caulobacteraceae bacterium
CTTCGCCCTGCTTCCCGCCTTCTGCGGCGCCGCCGACGCCCTGCCCAGCCCGGCGCTTATCCAGATCGGCTCGGCCTATGTGGCCAAGCAGTTCTGCTCCTGCCTGTTTGTCGCCGCCCGCCCCGAAAGCGCCTGCCGCGCCGAATTCAAGCCGCAGATCGATAACGCCAAGGTGGTGATCGACCGCGACGGCCTGCCCGAGCGCGGCAGGGTCAGCGTGACCTTGCTCACCACCACGGCCGAGGCGATCTACAGCCGGCGATACGGATGCGTGCTGGCCAAGTGACTTCGCGGACTCAGTGCTTTTGTCCGGGCGTGTAGTCGGCCTCGATGTGGCCGGCCAGTTGTGCGTCGGTGAAGCGCACCGGCTTGGTTCCCATGGCGACGAACAGCGGCGTCTGGTCGGCATAGTGGCGTGAGGTCGGGTCCAGAGTGGCAGAGCCGAACTGGTGGACGCTCTCGGAGTCGAGCTTGCCCGCCTTGTCCCAGGTGATGAACATGATCAGGGTGTCGCCGCCCGCCGCCTTCAGCACCCCGTTGTTCTGTGGCTCACCATAGACGGCGCGATAGGTGTCCGGCCCGCCGTCGATGGCCAGATCGACCTTTCCCCGGATGATCCGGTTAACCTCGCCCCAGCGGGGATCGATGCGTTTGAAGTGGGTTTTCAGGTCCTTGATCGCGGTGACCAGGGTGGCGCGGGTGTCGGGCGCTGGGCTGCGATCTTCCCAGGCCGTGGCGATCGGGGTGGCGACGGCGACGGCAAGGGCGGCGGCGCGGCCGCCGACATCGGTGCGCCGGTCCCAACCGCGCAGCAGGGTCTGGGCCGCGGCGATATCCGCGTCGCCCTTGGGGTCCAGGGCCAGGACCAGGGCTATCACCTTGGCGACGTCCGAGCGGGCGCTGTAGGTGATGTCGAACTTGTAGGCGCGGAAGGCCTGGGCGCTGATCGCCGTATCGGCCCCGAAGGTCTCCTGGGCGCGATAGGCGCGGTTGGTCATGTTGGTCTGAATGCCCATGCTGGCCGGAAAGTCGGCCGGCTTCAGGGCGTCTTCCGGTCCCGTGGCCTGAAAGGGCGTGTTGTTCGAGTTGAAGACATAGCCCGACTTGGGGTTCCAGATCTGGGGGACGCGGTCGAAGGGCAGGTAGCGGGTCCAGATCAGGTCAGACCGGTCGCCGGGCAGAACGCCCTTCCAGTCCACGCCCGGTTTCCGGTCGGGGAACAGACCATTGTAGACATAACCGATGTTCCCGGCCTGATCGGCATAGATGTAGTTGATGCTTGGCAGCGCCTGGAGCCCCATGGCGGCGCGCCACTCGGCCAGGTTTCGGGCCTTGTCGAGGCGATAGTATTGCAGGGCCTGACGCACCTCGCCCATGCCGGCAAAGCGGACCGCGAACACGCCGTGATCGGTTTTGAATACCGGGCCGTGGGCCGACCACAGCACGGCCTTGTGGAAGGTCCAGAACAAAGGACCCCACAGCTTCACCCGGATTGCCGCGTCGCTTTTCTCGAAATCCCGCCAGCGGCCGTCGAGCCTGTACTGGTCGGCGTTGTCCGGGTTGAGGGTGAGTTTGTAGACATCGGTCATGTCGGGGTTGTTGACCGTATTGGCCCAGCCCAGATGCTCGTTGTGGCCGTGCAGCATGAAGGGCGAGCCCGGGAAGAAGCCGCCGGCCACATGCCAGCCCTCGCCGCTCTGCAGCACCGCCTCGTACCAGGCCACCGGCCCGGTATAGGGCTGGTGCGAATTGACCAGCAGGCGGGTGGCGCCGTCGCTCGACCGCGAGGCCGCGACCGCCACGCCGTTGGAGCCGACCGGCGGCGCCGGCTTGCCGTGGGTCGGCGTGTTCAGGGTCTTTAAGGTATCGTCGAGGCCATAGAAGAACGGTGTCTTGAAGACGAAGCCGGCGGCTATATCGCGGCCGCTGACCGGCAGCAGGCCCGGGACCACCCCGTGCGGATGGCGCGCGCCATAGGCGTTTATGCCGTCGGCGTAGGCGGTCAGCACCCGCTTCAGGTCGGGGGGCAGGTCGCGCTCGTAGCGGGTGTTGACCGTCGGCCAGACGCGCAGCAGGCTGACGACATAGTCGGTGACCGCGCCCCTGGGGCCCTGTTGCGTGGCCAGGGCTCCGCGCGTGGCCAGGGTAACTTCCTGGATGGTGGCGAAATCGTCCTCGGCGTGGGCCCAGGCCAGGCCATAGGCGACGTCCGCGTCGGTGGGGCCGCTGATGTGAGGTACGCCGAAGTCGTCGCGGCGAATGCGGGCGTGGTAGGCCTCGCCCCTGGCAATCAGGGCCTTGAGGTCGGGGGCGGAGGGTTGGGACAGCTGGTCGGTGACGATCGCCGCGCCAAGAACCAGAACGATCAGGGCGGCGAGCGCGCCCAGGCCCAGTCCGATGACTTTCAGTGGACGCACTAGGTCTTCCCCGCCGCCGACCACATGTCACATGTTTTGCCGGTGGCAAACAGGGCCGACAGGTTGGGGATTCTTAATCAAACGCGCAATGCGGCCCAGGCGGCGCTAGGGTAAGAGACGTCAGCCCAACCACCGGAGGAAACCCCGATGTCCAGACGTCTCGTTCACGCCGCCCTGGCCTGCTCCATCACCGCCCTCGCCCTGCCGGCCTGCGTCCAGGCGGCGCCGGGGCCGTCGGGCCTGTCGGTCACCACAAGTATCGCCGGCCCGGACGGCGGTTGGGACTATGCCAGCTTCGATCCGGCCAGGCGCCGCGTCTATGTGGCCCACGGCGATAAGGTGATGATGATCGAGGCCGACACCGGCAAGCTGAACGCCGATTTCGCCCAGGGCTCGCACCTGCATGCGGTCGTGCCGATCCCGGGAACCGACCTGATCGTCACCACAAACAGCGGCGACAACACCGCCAGGGTGCTGAGCGCGATCGACGGCAAGCTGCTGGCCTCGATACCGGCGGCGAAGGACACCGACAGCGCCGTCTATGACCCGTCCACCGGCTTGGTCATCGTCATCGGCGGCGACAGCGGCGAGATCACCCTGGTGGACCCAAAGGCGCGAAAGGCGGTCGGCTCGATCGTGCTCGGCGGCGCGCTCGAGTTCGGCGTGGTGGACGGCAAAGGCAGGCTTTTCATCAATGTCGAGGACAAGAACGAGATCGCGGTTGTCGACATCGCCGCGCGCAAGCTGATCACGCGCTATCCGATGCCGGGTTGCCAGGGTCCTACAGGCCTTGCCCTGACCGCCGACGGTCGGTTGATCAGCTCGTGCAGGAACGGCATCGCCAAGATCGTCGACTCCGGAACGGGCAAGGAAATCGCCTCCCTGGCGATCGGCCAGGGGCCTGACGCTGTGTTCCAGGACGCCGGACGCGCCCAGGCCTATATCCCGTCCGGCCGGACGGGGACCCTGGCGGTGATCGCCCTGGCCGGCGCCGCGAATAATACGGTGATCGATACGGTGGCGACGAAGCCCGGCGCGCGGACGGGAACCGTCGATCCCATGACGGGACGGATCTATCTGCCGTCGGCATCCTATCTGCCCGCCGGCGCGCCCGGTCAGCGGCCGGGGATGAAGCCTGGATCGTTCGCGGTTCTGGTGGTCGGTCGATAGCCACCGCCCACCAGGGGATCACCGGGCGAAGGCGATCCTGGCTTCAAGGCCCGGGCCGGCGTCGTGCAGGGTCAACTCGGCCCCGTGCAGCCGAGCGACCGCCGCCACCAACGCCAGGCCAAGGCCGTTGCCGGGGGTCGACCGGCTCGATTCGAGGCGGTGAAACCGGTTCAGCACCCGCACCCGCTCACTGGCCGGCACCCCTGGCCCGTTGTCGATAACCGAGATCTGGACGCCTGGTCCCGCAGGACCGGCGAAAGCCGCGCAACGCACGCCCACGGCCGCGCCGGCGCCGGCGTGGCGAAGGGCGTTCTCGACCAGATTGACCAGCATCTGGGTCAGCAGTTCCGGATCGCCGTCGATGGTCAAGGGACCGGGTGTCTCAAGACTTAGCGATCCGCCGGCGTCCTCCGCCGACGGCGCGAAGGCTTCCACGACCGTGCGCGCCACCTTGCTCAGATCGGTTGGGCGGAAAGCGGCGCGGCGGGCGCCACCCTCGATCTGGGATATCCGCAGCAGGGCGGCGAAGGTGCCCAGGATCGCATCCAGATCCTCCAGCGCCGCTTCGGTGGTCTCTACACCCCCAGGAGAGATCAGGCTGGTCTCCAGCCGTTGGCGAAGGCGAGTGAGCGGCGTGCGCAGATCGTGGGCCACGTCCTGCGACACTTGCCGCAGGTTCTCCATCAGGCCGGAAATGCGGTCGAGCATGCGGTTGAGGGTGATCGCCAGATGGTCGAGTTCGTCGTCGTCGCCGCGCACCGGCACCCGCCGGCTCAGGTCGCCGTCGATGATCGCCTGAGCCGTGCCGTTGATCGAGGCGATACGTCCCTGGACCCCACGGCCCAGGCCATAGCCCCCCGCCACCCCCAGAATGAGAACGCCGAGGAACGCCACCGCGAAGCCACGCAGCAAGACACCGTCAAGGGCCTCCACACGGTCAGCGTCATCGCCTACCAGCAGTCGAAAGCCGCCCGGCAGG
>JAYTXV010000036.1:0-3523 GCA_043742805.1 Caulobacteraceae bacterium
ATAGCCCTCCCCGCTGGGGTCGTGGAATTTGGCGGGGTTCATGCTGGCGAAGGCCGACACCAGACTGCGCAATCGATTGGGCGTGCGGGCGTCGAAGGCGGGGTGGGCCGTCAGACCCATCACCCGGCCCAACGCCCCTTCCGAGGGATCGCGGGCCTGAACCTGGAACCATTTGTCGATCACCAGGGGCTCGTCCTTCCAGCGCTCATAGAACTTGGCCAGGGCAGTCTCGGCGTCTTCCCCGCCCAGCTGGATCAGGGCGTTCAGCCCACCCATGGCGTCGGTCATGTTGGCGGCGGCGTCGAAATGACCCTTGGCGCGGTCGCGGTTCAGCGGATGGGGATCGGCGGTCAGCAGATCCAGCGCGGCGTTGCGCAGGGCGCGGCGGCCGGCCGACTCGGCGTCCGGCGAGAAGGCGCCGCCGCTTTGCATTTCGCCGTGAAGCCGGCGCAGGGCGCCGCCGAGGTGCAGCGCCATCCGGGTGCGAAGGGCTTCCCGCGCGGCACGAATGGCCGCCGGGTCGGCCGGCGAGGACAGCACGGCCAGATCGCTCTCGCTGGGCAGGGCCAGCAGCAGGGCCTTGAAGGCCGGCTCCGACGACTGGTCGTCGAGGGCGCGGCCAACCGCTTCGGCGTAGCGCTCCTCGCCCACCTCGTCCCGGCGCCCCGCCGCGCGGCCGAGGATCAGATTCCGGGCCAGGGTCTGGCCCGACTCCCAGCGATTGAACAGATCGGGATCGCCGGCCAACAGGGCATAGGCGTCCTTGGTCGGGGAATCGGTGGTGAGGTTGACCGGAGCCGAGAACCCCCGCAGCGCCGATAGGATCGGCGTCTGTTCGATGCCCTCGATACGAAGGTGATGGGTGGGCGCGTCGAGCACCACCACCTCGGTCTCGCGAAGCACCCGGCCCTCCTGGTCGAGCAGGCCAAAGGCTATCGGGATCGGCAAGGCGCGCTTGTCCGCCTGGCCCTGGGTCGGCGCCGTGATCTGGGTGAAGGTCAGGTCGAGCGCCTTGGCGGTCTCGTCATACAGCGCCTCGATGGTGACGCTGGGCGTTCCGGCCTGTTCGTACCAGGCGAAGAAGCCGCTCAGGTCGCGGCCGGTGACATCGGCGAAACAGGCGATGAATGCTTCGACAGTGGTCGCGCAGCCATCCCAGCGCTCGAAATACAGGTCCATGCCCCGTCGGAAATCGGTTTCGCCGATCAGCAGCTTCAGCATGCGGATGACCTCCGCACCCTTCTCGTAGATGGTCGCGGTGTAGAAGTTGTCGATCTTCTGGTAGGCCCCCGGCCGAACCGGGTGAGCCATCGGGCCGGCGTCCTCGGCGAACTGGCGAGCGCGGAGGGTCTTGACCTCCTTGATGCGCTGGACCGCGTGGCCACGCTGGTCGGCGGAAAAGGCCTGGTCGCGGAACACCGTCAGGCCCTCCTTCAGGCACAGCTGGAACCAATCGCGGCAGGTGATGCGGTTGCCGGTCCAGTTGTGGAAATATTCGTGCGCCACCACCCCTTCGATCCGTTCATAGTCGAGGTCGGTGGCGGTCTCCGGATCGGCCAACAGCAGCGAGGAGTTGAAGACGTTCAACCCCTTGTTCTCCATCGCCCCGGCGTTGAAGTCGCGCACCGCGACGATCATGAACAGGTCGAGGTCGTATTCGAGACCCCATTTCACTTCGTCCCAGCGCATCGCGCGCTTGAGGCTGTCCATCGCGTAGGCGGCGCGGGCGCTCATGCCGGGATCGACGAAGATGCGCAGCACCACGGTCCGGCCGCTGACGGTGACGAAGCTGTCCTCCAGCACGTCCAGCTCTCCGGCCACCACCGCGAACAGATAGCAGGGCTTGGGGAACGGATCGTTCCAGACGGCGAAATGGCGCCCGCCGGGCAGATCGCCCGACTGCATCAGATTGCCATTGGAGAGCAGATGGCGGAATTCGCGCGGCCCCTCCAGCCGCACGGTGAAGCGCGACATCACATCGGGCCGGTCGGCGAACCAGGTGATCTTGCGAAACCCCTCGGCCTCGCACTGGGTGCAGAACCGGCCGCCCGAGACATACAGCCCCTCAAGCGCCGTGTTGGCCTGCGGGTTGATCTCGACCTCGGTCTCTAGAATAAAGATGGCCGGGACGTTGGCCACCGTCAGCCATTCATCGTCGACCGTGTAGTCGGTCGCCGCCACCAGCACCCGCCCATCGATTGCCACCGAGACCGGCGTCAGTCCCTCGCCGTTCAGCCGCAGCGGCTCGGCGTGGTCGCCGCCGCGCCGGATCGCCAGCCGCGCCTTCACGCGGGTCGCGGTCAGGTCCAGGGCGATGTCGAGGCTGACCTCGTCGATGAGGAAGGCAGGGGGTTGATAGTCGGAGAGCCGGACCGGCTGGGGAGTGTCTGTGCGCATGGCGATACTGTAGCGGCTCCGGGCGGCGGTGGGGAGTCGGACCCCGTTCGCCGTCCCAGACCTTGGTTGGTCGTGATGGCAAAAAATGGCAACATCCTGGCAGCATCCGGGCAACCGGCGGGCCGCAGTCTGGCCGCGGGACGGCAACCTGGCGGCCGCATTCTGGCGACGGATGGGCCGCAAGCCGGCCGCGCCCGGGCAGCGGAATGGCCGCGAATCCAGCCGGAGAAAAACCATAAGCCGTTGTTTACTTACCGAAAATGGCGGTAAGTTCGATTGTATCCAGATCGCGGGCGCGGGATCGCAGCAGGTCGCCCCGCAACCGGTCGACCTCCAGCAAGGTCAGGCGCACCTCCTTGTGAGACGCGGGGGTGGATTCGGCCTCGGCCTCGGCGGCCTTGGCCACGCGCAACAGCGCCGCCATGATCGCGAACGGGCCGGCGTCGTCCAGCCCGGCCTGCTGGGCGCGCAGTTGGGACAGCCGCTCGGCGACGTGCGGATCCTTGGCGAGGCGGCAGGCGTGAGCCCGATCCGGCGTGAAGCCGGCGTCCTCATAAGCGTTGACGAGCGTGGCGCCCTGGGCGCGGGCCCGGACGAAGGCTTCGTGGCGGGGATTGGAGAGAGCGGCCATGGCGTCCTTTCAGATTGCGGGTAATTGTGGGATATATGGACCATAAATTTACATATTGCAATACTCAAGTTGAAAAGCGGTTGACGCTCCCGCACGAGATTTCAGGTTTTCGATCGAGGCGATGGCGGTCAGATCGCCGTCATCCCCCCATCCACCGTGAATTCCATCCCGGTGACATAGCTGGACTCATCGGAGGCGAGGTAAAGTATGGCGTTGGCGATATCCTGGGGGTCGCCGACACGGCCGAGGGGCATGCCCGACGCCAAGCGCTCGGCGTTGGCGCGGTCGCCGCCTCCCGCGCCGACGCCCGCCTGCATATTGGTCCAGATCACGCCGGGGTGAACAGAGTTGCTGCGGATGTTGGCTTTGCCCAGCTCGGCCGCCAGGGCCTTGGACATGATCCGAACCCCGCCCTTGGAGGCCGCATAGGCGGTGCAGTTGGGCAGGCCGATCAGGCCGCACACCGACGACAGATTGATCAGGGATCCTCCGCCG
>JAYTXV010000037.1:0-3767 GCA_043742805.1 Caulobacteraceae bacterium
TTGCGGCCCCATCTGCGCGCCAGCGAAAAGCGCGTGACGGTGGATGAGATCCAGAAGGCGACCTCTGAGCATTTCGGCTTGAAACAGGCGGACCTGATCTCTCCGGGCCGGGCGAGATCCCTGGCCCGCCCGCGCCAGGCGGCGATGTGGCTGGCCAAGCAGCTGACCACCCGGTCGCTGCCCGATATCGGCCGCCGCTTCGGCGGGCGCGATCACACCACCGTGCTGCACGCGGTCCGCCGGATCGAGGAACTGCGGGCGCTCGACCCGCAACTCGCCAGGGATCTTGAGATTCTGGTCCGCAAGCTTCGCGACTGATCCGGGCAGAAGTGGCCAAGCCCTATTATCAGGCCGCTTTGTAGGGTTTGGGCGCGACGCCTTGACCGGCGAAGAACACCAGAAGCCGTGACCAGCCGTCGGCCGCATCAGCCGCATCGTATGACGGCCGGTAGTCGGCGTGGAAGCCATGCTGGGCCTCTGGGTAGACGATAATCCGGCTGTCGGTCTTGCCGGCCTTGGCCAGGGCCTCGCGCATCGCAGGGACCCCGGCGGTCAGACCATCTTTGCCGCCATAAAGGCCCAGGACCGGCGCATGCAGCGCCTCCACCCGTTCGATCGGCCACAACCGGTTGGCGTCGTCCATGGCGCCGGCGGGCCGCATCATCTTGCCATACCAGGCGACGCCCGCCTTGATTTGGACGAAGGTTTCGCAGGCCAGCCAGGTAACGCCGCCGCCATAGCAAAAGCCGGTGATGGCGATCTTGCCAGGATCGACAAAGGCTTGCCCCTCCAGGAACTTCAAGGCCGCGCCGACATCTCCCATGACCTGGGGGTCTGGGGCCTTCATGACGATCTTGATCACCTCGGCGATGTCGGCGATCGGCGCCGGGTCGGCCACGCGCACGAAAAAAGCCGGGGCGATGGCCACATAGCCCAGCTTGGCGAAGCGGCGGCAGACGTCCTTGATGTAGTCGTGGACGCCGAAAATCTCGGAGGCGACGATCACCGCCGGAAACCGTCCATGAGCCTTCGGCCTGGCGACATAGGCCGGCAAGGCGAAACCGTCGGGGGCCGGCAGCGTCACGGTCTCGATGGTTAGTCCGATCTCATCGGTATGGATCGGCTCCGCCTGGGCCGAGGCCGCCGCGAGCGCATAGCCGGAGAAGAACACCACAGCCACGCCCCGGCGGGTGAGGTGCAGGTCCTCGGATCGGATGCCCTCGGGGTGGGTGAGATTGGTCATAGTCTTTCTCCTGTGGGGTCTATGCTCCCCTGGTCGCGCCAAGCTGTCGAAGGAGCCGCCCGGCGCAAGGTTAGGTTCAGCCGGCCGCCGCCCGGTATGAGGCGCGAGGAGCCGCCCAGAACGCGGTCGACGCCATGGAAGGCAAGACGGTCGGCGCCGGCGAGGACGCAGATATCGCCCGAAGCCAGGCGGACCGAACGGCTGGGTCCCTTCCGGCTCACGCCACCGATCCGAAACACGGCGGTGTCGCCCAGCGATACCGACAGCACGGGAAAACTGAAATCAGCCTCGTCGCGATCCTGGTGCAATCCCATCAGGGCCCCGTCCCGATAGAGATTCACCAGGCAGCAATCGGCATCCGCCCGCCGGTCCGCCAGGGTTCGCCAAAGCTTGAGCAGAAAGGGTGGGATGGCCGGCCATGGCCGGCCAGTCTCGGGATGAAAACGCCGATAGCGGTATCCGGCGTGATCGCTGAACCAGCCCACGGCGCCGAAATTGGTCATTTCAACACTCATCGGCTTACCCGACGGCGTTATCGCTCGATAGAACGGAGCCGACAGCGCAACCGCCAGGACGGTGTCGACCAGGGCCTGCTGATCGGCCGCCCCCAGATATCCCGGATGAAGTCTGAACCCCGCCTCCATCCAACCCGTTCTCCCGTCAATAGCCCGATTGGTCCATTAAACCGATAGGCGCAGCTCAAATGAAGGCTGGTTACCGGTCGGCGACGCGTCTCGCGCCCTTGCGACGCCCGACTAGGTTCCCATATCCGAGCAGCGGGCGTGATCACTCTATCGGGCGGTTCCGCGCCACATTCAAGATCATGGCCAGGGTGGCCGGACCTCGCGGTTCACGCCCCCGGCTGAACAGGGAACAGCCGCGATCAAGGCGCTTCGAGTTTGATGAAGGCCAAAGCCGCTGTTCGCCTCAAAAGGAGCGAAAGAAGACTGGTATGAGCAAGATTATCGGTATCGACCTTGGAACGACCAATTCCTGTGTCGCCATCATGGATGGCAAGACTCCCAAGGTCATAGAAAACGCCGAAGGCGTGCGGACCACCCCGTCGGTCGTGGCGCTGTTGGACGACGGCGAACGGCTGATCGGCCAGCCGGCCAAGCGTCAGGCCGTCACCAACCCCGAAAACACCTTCTTCGCCATCAAGCGCCTGATCGGCCGCGCCTTTTCCGACCCGATGGTCGAAAAGGACAGGGGCATGGTCCCCTATGACATCACCAAGGGTCCGACAGGCGACGCCTGGGTGCGGGCGCACGGCAAGGACTATTCGCCCCAGCAAATCTCCGCCTTCATCCTGCAAAAAATGAAGGAAGCCGCCGAAGCCCATCTGGGCGAGAAGGTGGAAAAGGCCGTCATCACCGTTCCGGCCTATTTTAACGACGCCCAGCGCCAGGCTACCAAGGACGCCGGCAAGATCGCCGGCCTGGAAGTACTGCGCATCATTAACGAGCCCACCGCAGCGGCCCTGGCTTATGGCTTGGACAAGACCGAGGGCAAGAAGATCGCGGTCTATGACCTTGGCGGCGGGACCTTCGACGTATCGATCCTGGAGATCGGCGACGGTGTGTTCGAGGTCAAGGCCACCAACGGCGACACCTTCCTCGGCGGCGAGGACTTCGACATGCGGATCGTCGAATATCTGGCCGACGAGTTCAAGAAGGAACAGGGCGTCAACCTGCGCAAGGACAAGCTTGCTCTGCAGCGCCTGAAAGAAGAGGCCGAAAAAGCCAAGAAAGAACTGTCATTCACCGCTCAGTATGAAGTCAATCTGCCGTTCATTTCGATGAACGCGTCGGGTCCGCTGCACCTCAACATCAAGATCACCCGCGCCAAGCTGGAAGCCCTTGTCGAGGATCTGGTGGCGAAGACCATCGGCCCCTGCGAACAGGCGCTGAAGGACGCCGGCCTGAAGAAGTCGGAGATCGACGAAGTGATCCTGGTTGGTGGCATGACCCGCATGCCCAAAGTCGTCGAAGTCGTGAAGGAGTTCTTCGGCCGCGAACCGCACACCGGCGTAAATCCCGACGAAGTGGTGGCGCTGGGCGCGGCCATTCAGGCCGGCGTTCTGCAAGGGGACGTCAAGGATGTGCTTTTGCTGGACGTCACTCCCCTGACCCTTGGCATCGAGACCCTGGGCGGCGTGTTCACACCGCTTATCGAGCGGAACACCACCATCCCCACCAAGAAGAGCCAGGTGTTCTCCACCGCCGACGACAATCAGAACGCGGTGACCATCCGGGTGTTCCAGGGCGAGCGGCCGATGGCGGCGCACAACAAGCTGCTGGGTCAGTTCGATCTGGTCGGCATTCCGCCGGCCCCGCGTGGCATTCCGCAAGTGGAGGTGACCTTCGACATCGACGCCAACGGCATCGTCAATGTTTCGGCCCGGGATAAGGCGACCACCAAGGAGCAGTCGATCCGCATCCAGGCCAACGGCGGGCTGTCGGACACCGACATCGAGGCGATGGTCAAGGAAGCCGAGGCCAACGCGGCCGACGACAAGAAGCGC
>JAYTXV010000038.1:0-5442 GCA_043742805.1 Caulobacteraceae bacterium
CCACGATAATAACGCCATCATCACCGAGATTCTCAAGCTGCGCGCCGAGAAGGCCAAGCTGCTCGGCTTCCCGACCTTTGCTCACTGGATCACTGACGACCAGATGTCGAAGACCCCGGACGCGGCCATGAATCTGATGATCAAGGTCTGGGCGCCGGCCAAGGCGCGCGTGGCCCAGGAGGTTGCCGACATGCAAGCTCTTGCTGATGTCGAGGCGCCGGGGACGAAGATCGAGGCGTGGGACTACCGCTACTATTCGGAGAAGGTGCGTAAGGCCAAATACGATCTCGATGAGAACGAGATCAAACCCTACCTCCAGCTTGAGAAGCTGCGCGAGGGCATGTTCTGGGCCGCCGGCCAGCTTTATAGCTTCGAGTTCGTGCCTGTTCACGACCTGCCGATCGCCCAGCAGGATATCCGCGTCTTCGAGGTGCGCCGCGACGGCGTCCAGATCGGCCTCTGGTATTTCGATCCCTACGCCCGCGCCGGCAAGAACTCCGGGGCGTGGATGAGCGAATACCGCACCCAGAAACGACTGTCAGGCGAGGTCACGCCGATCGTTTCCAATAACGCCAATTTCGTCAAGGCCGCGCCGGGTGAACCCATATTGGTTTCCTGGGACGATGCGACGACCATGTTCCATGAGTTCGGCCACGCCCTGCACGGCCTCAATTCCAACGTCACCTATGCCACCCTGGCCGGCACCAATGTGGCGCGGGACTTCGTGGAATTTCCCAGCCAGCTCAACGAACACTGGCTGCCCACCCACGAAGTGCTGTCGCGCTTCGCTCTGCACTACAAGACCGGCGAAGCCATGCCTGACGTTTTGGTGGCCAAGATCAAGAAGGCTCACACCTTCAACAAGGGCTTCGACACGGTTGAATATCTGGCCTCGGCCATCGTCGACATGAAGGCCCATCTGGCCGGCTCGACGCCGATCGAACCCCGGGCCTTTGAGGCGGCGACCCTCAAGGAGATCGGCATGCCGCGCGAGATCGTCATGCGCCATAGGATGCCGCAGTTCGGGCATATTTTCGCCGGCGAGGGCTACGCGGCCGGCTACTACGACTACATCTGGGCCGATACCCTGACCGCCGACGCGGCCGAGGCTTTTTCCGAGTCGCCGGGCGGGTTCTACGACAAGGCGGTGGCCAAGCGGCTGTATGACAGCATCATGAGCGTCGGCAACACCATCGATGCGGCTGAGGCCTTCCGCCGATTCCGCGGCCGCGACGTGACCATCGACGCCCTGATGCGCGACCGCGGCTTCCCGGTTCCCGCCAAGGCCTGACGCCGCCGTGAGGGCGCCTGCCGTGCGGGTCGCCATCGACTGGCCCGCGCCGGCGACGCGGCGGCGGATCGTGCTGGGACTGATGGCGCGTAAAGAAAAAGCCCTCCTTCCCTGGCTGGGAAGGAGGGCTCTCTGATCACTCAATGGACGGTGGAAGTTATTCCGCCGCCTTGGCCGGCGTGTAGCCGAGCACCGCCTTGATTTCGAGGTATTCGGTGAAGCCGTGATCGCCCCACTCTCGGCCATTGCCACTCATCTTATAGCCGCCGAACGGGGCGGTCATGTCGCCGCCGCCGCCGTTGATCGACACCTGACCGGCGCGCAGCTTGGAGGCCACTTCGCGGATCTTGGTCATGTCGGTGCCGGAGATATAGGCCGCCAGACCATATTCGGTGTCGTTGCCGACCCTGACGGCTTCATCCACGGTTTCGTAGCCGAGGATCGAGACCACCGGGCCGAAGATTTCTTCCTTGGCCACGGTCATCTCGTTGGTCACGTTGGCAAACACGGTGGGCTTTACATAGAAGCCCTTGTCCAGCCCTTCGGGCCGGCCGACGCCGCCGGTGACCAGGGTGGCGCCTTCGTCGATGCCGGCCTGGATCAGCTTCTGGATCTTGTTCCACTGAGTGCGGTTGACCACCGGACCCATCTGCGAGTTGCCGTTGGGATCGCCCACCGTGGTGGATTCGGCGGCGGCCTTGGCGATCACGATCGCCTCGTCCATTTTAGCCGACGGCACCAGCATCCGGGTCGGGGCGTTGCAGGACTGACCGGAGTTCTGCATCACATGCTTGATGCCACCGCCGACCGCCGAGGGCATATCGGCGTCCGGTAGGATGATGTTGGGGCTCTTGCCGCCAAGTTCCTGCGACACTCGCTTGACGGTGTTGGCCGCGGCCTTGGCCACTTCAATACCGGCGCGGGTCGAGCCGGTGAACGAGACCATATCGACACCCGGGTGGCTGGAGATCGCTGCGCCGACTTCGGCGCCCAGGCCATTGACCAGATTGAACACGCCGGCCGGAACGCCGGCGGCATGCATGACTTCGGCCCACAGGATGGCTGAAAACGGCGATTCCTCGGATGGCTTCAGGACCATGGTGCAGCCGGTGGCGATGGCTGGGACCACCTTGCAGGCTATCTGGTTGATCGGCCAATTCCAGGGGGTGATCAGACCACAGACGCCGATCGGCTCCTTGACGATCCGCGTCGGACCGCGATCCTCCTCGAACTTGTATTCCTTCAGCACCGCGATGCCGGTGGCGATGTGAGCGATACCGATCGGGGCCTGGGCGCGCTGCGCGAGGCTGGCCGGAGCGCCCATTTCCTCGGTGATCGCGTTGGCGATATCGCCAAAGCGCTTCTGATATTCGGCCTGGATGCGCTCAAGCAGGTCGATGCGTTCTTCGCGGCTGGTCTGCGAGAAGGTCTCGAACGCCTTGCGGGCGGCGGCGACGGCTTTGTCCACATCGGCGGCGGAGCCGGCGGAGATATGGCCACAGACCTCCTCGGTGGCCGGATTGATCACCTCGAGGCTCTTGGGGGTGACCGGGTCAACCCACTTACCGTCGATATAGAACTGCATATGGTCGCGCATTCGAGTCTCCCTGATATGGCCCATGGCCATGTGGCGTTTTCGGCGGGCCCCGTGGGTGCTCTTAAGGGGCCACTTTCAACAGGCTATATGAGTGATCGCGCTTAATCCGTGAAGAGCCCTTAAGCACACGAACGACGAAACCCTGAGAAACAGCCGGCTTGCGGTCGCGTCCAGCCCTCGTTAAAGCGGCGTGGCGGACTTCGCGCGACGCCGTTCTGGAGCCTTAAGGTCATGGAAGCCATCGGAGTCATCCTGCTATTCGTGGCCACCTTAGCCGCGCTGAATCGGATCGAGTTCGGCCGCTTCGATTGATCCAGCCGTGAGCGGTCCCGGTTGGGCTCTGGTCACCGGCGCTGCGCGCCGGCTTGGCCGGGTGCTTGCCCTTGGCGCGGCCGAGGCCGGCTATGACGTCATCGTCCACGCCCGTGCCGAAGAAGACGCCGCGGAGACCGTCAGTCTCGTTCATGGCTTGGGCCGGGGCGCCCTGGCCATCGGCGGCGACCTTTCCGATCCTCGGGTCCCGGGAAGGCTGATCGCCTCGGCTCCAGGCCCGGCCACCCTCCTGGTCAACTGTGTCTCGATGTTCGAGAACGACCAGATCGAAAACATGACAGCGGCCGGACTCGACGCTGCTTACGCAACCAATCTCCGCGCGCCGCTGCTGCTGGCCCAGGCCTTCGCGGCGGCCCTGCCGAAGGAACGGCGCGGCCTGATCGTCAATATCCTCGATCAGCGCGTCTGGCGCCTGAATCCCAGGTTCTTCAGCTACACCGTCACCAAGGCGGCGCTATGGGCCGCCACCCAGACCCTGGCCCAGGGCCTGAGCCCTCGGATTCGGGTCAACGCCATCGGCCCCGGTCCTGTGTTGGCCTCGGTTCACCAGAGGCCTGAAGATTTCCTGGCCGAGGCCGCGGCCGTCCCCCTGGGCGCGGCCGTAGACCCGTCTGAAATTGGCCAGGCCTTGCGCTATCTGATCGCCGCGCCCTCGGTGACCGGCCAGATGATCGCCGTGGACGGCGGCCAGCACCTGGCTTGGCGCACACCGGACATCATCGGTGACTGAGATCCGCGAGGCCCATACCCGATGCGCCTCGGCGATGGTCTTCGTCCGCGCTTTGACCGTGGAGGTCGAGATCGGCGTCCACACCCACGAACACGGGCGCCGGCAGCCTCTGATCATCGATGTGGAACTGGACATCGACCCTCCCGTTGCCGGCTGGCGGTCGATCGGCGAGACGGTCAACTATGAGCGGGTCGGCGATCACGCCCGGGCGATCGCCGCCGCCGGCCATATCGGCCTGGTGGAGACTTTCGCCTGGCGCCTCGCCCAGGCTTGCCTGGCCGAGCCTCGGGTGTCGCGCGTCAAGGTGCGGGTGGAAAAACCCACGGCCCTGGCGCCCGACGCCGAGGCCGCCGGGGTGGAGATCGTCGTGCAACGGGCGTAAGCTCCGCGAAACGCGACGCGGAGGGCGCCACGATGAGCCAATTCCTGGAACCCGTTCCGCCGGCACGGCCCTGGATGGACGAGCGCCAAATGGCGTTGATAATCTACATTTTGTTCCTGGCGCCTCTTGGCGGGATCACCCACTTGGTCGGCCTGGTCCTGGCCTATGTGGCTCGCGACAGCGCCGCGCCGTGGCTGCGGAGTCACTACACCTATCTGATCCGCACCTTCTGGATGGGCCTGTTGTATTTCTTCATCGCTGGCGCGCTGTGCGCCTTGCTGATCGGCTTCGCGCTACTGCCATTAGTTTTCTTGTGGTTCGTCGTGCGCTGCGCAGTGGGCCTGATGCGCCTGTTCCGCAACGAGCCGATCCCGGTTCCCGGGACCTGGACGATCTAGGGAACGAACCGAACCCCGGGGGCGGCGTCCTCAGGCCGCCACCATCTCCCGCCGTACCATGCGCGCATAGTCGTCCATCAGGGCCAGGGAGATGTTGCCGGGCTTGAACGCATAGTCTCCCACCTGGGCGACCGGCGTGACCTCGGCGGCGGTGCCGACGATGAAGCACTCGGAGAAATCCGCCAGCTCCTCGGGCTGGATGTGCCGCTGGACAACCTCGAAGCCCTTCGCCCTGGCCAATTCGATCACCGACCGGCGGGTGATGCCGTCGAGGAAGCAGTCGGGGTCAGGGGTGTGCAGCACCCCGTCGCGAATGAAGAACACATTGGCCCCGGTGGCCTCGGCCACATAGCCACGCCAGTCCAGCATCATGGCGTCGGCGTAGCCGTCGCGCTCGGCGGCGTGTTTGGAGATGGTACAAATCATGTAGAGGCCGGCCGCCTTGGAGGCGGTTGGCGCTGTCTCGGGCGAGGGGCGGCGGTATTTCGCCCAGGTCAGGGCGATACCCTTGGCCTTCTGGGCCGGATCGAAATAGCTCGGCCATTCCCAGGCCGCGATGGCCACATGGATCGTCGAGGCCTGGGCGGAGACCCCCATCACCTCCGAGCCGCGCCAGGCGATGGGCCGCACATAGCAGTCGGTCAGGCCGTTGCGGGCGCAGGTTTCCTTGCAGGCCGCGTCGATCTGCGCCACCGTATAGGGAATGGTGAA
>JAYTXV010000039.1:0-3821 GCA_043742805.1 Caulobacteraceae bacterium
CTAAAAGCCCCACACACCTCCAGGCCGCCTTAGCTCAGCTGGTAGAGCATCGCATTCGTAATGCGGGGGTCGCGTGTTCGAGTCACGCAGGCGGCACCACCATCCTGAGCGCCCACGTGCGCTAACGGTTGAAAAACCCAAGAGAATAGAGTATATTAAGTCGACGGGTGGCCGCCGATGGCCGCCGTCGTCCGCCGATAGTCGGCCGAAAGTGGGGGCCCTTGTGGGGGCATTCGCATAGGCCCCCAACAAAAGGCCCCCAAAGTGGCTCTGACCGACTCCGCCATCCGCATCCTCAAGGCCCGCGACCGGGCATACAAAGTTTCCGATGAGAAGGGCCTCTATCTGCAGGTAACGCCCGCCGGCGGGCGTCTATGGCGAATGAAGTTCCGCGCTGCCAGCGGGCTGGAGAAAAAGCTGTCGTTCGGCGGCTATCCCGAGATCAGCCTCAAGGAAGCCCGCGAACAGAGGGACAAGGCGCGGTCGCTGGTAGCCAACGGTGTCGATCCAGCCGACAAGAAGCGCCGCGATAAACGCGCCGCCAAGGTCAGCGCCGACAACACTTTCAGCGCCGTCGCCAAGGACTACATCGCCAAGAACCGACGTGACGGTCTGTCCGACGCCACCATAACCAAGCGCGAGTGGTTCGTCAGGCTGGTGCAACGGAGCCTCGGGGGGCGGCCAATCGCCGAGATTCAGCCCTTCGAGGTGCTTGACGCCGTGCGGCCTTTCGAGGCAGCCAAGAACGACGAGAAGGCCCACCGGACGCTCCAATTCATCGGTCAGGTGTTCCGCTACGCCGTCGCCAACCAGATCGCGGCCAGCGACCCAACGCGCGACCTGCGCGGCGCCCTGTCCAGCCGCAAGCCCAAAAACCTCGCGGCAATCCTGGAGCCCAACTGCGTCGGGGAGCTTCTGCGCGATATGGACGGCTATGAGGGCCTGCCGTTGACCAAGTTGGCGCTTCAGCTCTCACCGCTGGTCTTTGTCCGCCCTGGCGAATTGCGCCGCGCGGAATGGGCGGAGATCGACCTAGACGTGGCGGTGTGGCGCATCCCGGCCGCGAAGATGAAGGCCAGGATCGAGCATGCCGTTCCGCTGTCCCGTCAGGCAGTGGCGATCTTGCGGCTGGCAGCCGGCCTGACCGGCGACGGTCGCTACGTCTTCCCTTCAGTCCGGTCACACTTCGATCCGATGTCCGAAAACACCATCAACGCCGCCCTGCGCCGCCTGGGTTACACCGGCGACGAGATGACCGCGCACGGCTTCCGTTCGACCGCGAGCACCCTCCTGAACGAATCCGGCAAATGGTCGCCAGACGCCATCGAGCGCGCCCTGGCGCACAAGGGCAAGGACATCGTCCGCGCGGCTTACCACCGGGGAGCCCATTGGCAGGAACGCGTGCTGATGGCGCAGTGGTGGGGCGACTACCTGGATCGGCTCCGGACTGCGGGAGAGGTTGTGCCGCTCAGACGCCAAGCGTAGCTGCCGAGCCACCCTTTTCAGTGAAGAGCGTTCAGTTGGTGGTGTCCGAGCCAGGCCATTCCCCCCATGAAGACGCTTAGTCGTCACCCTTGAGGCGGATAATCCCGCGTCCGGCCAAGTCCTCCAGCCTGGCCAAGATGAGGGTCCGGGCGATCTCGCCCCGAGTGCTTCCATAGAGGCCCTTCCCCTTGAGCATCATGAGTTGGCGCAAAGCCTCATTCGGCAACGTTACCGAAAATTGCGTAGATTCAGTAGGTTCCCTGGTTTTTGGCAAACTAAGGCCGATGTTCTTGCAATGTAAGAACATCGGAGTATCAAATGGCTCACCATCGCGCGAATCACTTGGCGCTTGCGTCGGGCGGCTAAGAGGTGGTTAGAAAAATTGGGGCGGGCGTCGTGTCACCGACCACCCGCCCCTGGGACCGAGGCTAGGAATCGAACCTAGGTACGCCGATTACCATTCGGCAGCTCTACCACTGAGCTACCTCGGAGTAGCTCAACACATCAAAGGAGCCCGGCCCTCTAACCAGGGGCCGGGCTTTTCCTTGCGACCATGGTTAGCCGCACACGGATTCTACGCCGACTCGCCGGAATAGCGCCAGAGACAAATCGTGCCACAATGTCGCACCCCCCATGGATTGGGGGTTTTGGAATGATAGTCAAATGGCGCATACCACATCTAGTGGGACGGATGGCTGTCAATATCCCCCCACTGACGGCTGACACCAAGGCCCATCGCAGCGTGGCCACCACCGGCCTCGTGGGGTCGACGAACGGAGTCCGACAACGACATCCGGGTCGAATCGCCCAATCTTGCGGCCAATGCCGGAGGCGCGACGATGTCGAAACTACTCAAATTCAAAGAATGGCTGAATCTTGAGGAGGCCGGACGCTATCTGACGGCGCTATGCGGCGAACCGATAGACGAAGCTGATATTCTACGCCTTGCCCTGGATGGCCACCTGATCCTATCGGTCCGCTTCGTAAACCACGCATCCGCTCGAGTTGGCCCGGTCGTGCCCATTGAGGAGGCGAAATATCAGGTGGTCGATCCTCTTATACTTCCGGGACTCAACCCGCCGGCTGGTAGTTCGATGGTTCTTTTTGACGGGCTGCAACTCGACCGCAAGAGGGTCGCAGAACTCTCGAAGGAGGTTATATCGATCAATGAAGTCTGGGATCTATCAATGTTGGGCGCGGACCGTCTGGACGTGGAACGCCGCTATCAGCTTTTGACGCGAGGGCCAGCCGTAGAACTAATCAGTTTGGAAGGGACAATTGTATACAGGAACGAATTATTTGCTCAAATACAAGAACATTTTGAAGACAACGAGTATAATGACCCGAAAAATCTAGTTTTACCGAGAAACCATCCGTCGAACTGGTACCCTGCCGGCGCTCTCCCGCATGGCTCGGTTTTCGTGCTGAAGACGCAAGCGCTTGAGGATTTGAGGCGGCGGCTGACCGAATCAGACCCGGACGAATGCTCGGACCAAAGCGCCGCGAAAAAGGGAGGACCAGTTTCTGGTGGACGTCCCATGTCGGCCCTTTGGCCGTCTTGGGTCGCCGAACTGGCGACGCTACTCCACGAAGAAGGCGTTCCGGCGGGCGCCGGCTCGAAAGGAGCCGACGAGTTGATAGCCAAGGTGTCCGACCGACTGGCTGAGCAAGGCCTTGAAGGGCCGAGCCGGTCGACCGTCCAGGATACCGCTCGGGCGGTGCTTAGCCGACTTCGCAAAGCCGGAAACTAGCCGCCCAGGTTTCCGGCACATTCCGGCATACAAAACGAACGCGCCCCCTCACGGTCATCTCCATTCAACCCCGGTCAGGTGTGGCCGACATGGAGACCCACCGTGGAAATCATCGCCGCATCAATCAACGACACCGCCAAGGCGCTCAGCCTTGGGCGCACGTCCATCTATGCCCTGATCCGCGAGGGGCGGCTGGAGTCGGTCAAGATGGGCCGGCGGACACTGATCAAGGTGGAGTCCATCCGCCGCCTGCTGGGAACACAGTGAGGCCGGCGCCGTGTCACGCACCCGCCTCAACCCCTGCCTCGCCAAGATGCACCGCAGCTACACCGTCGAAGAGGTCGCCCGCCTCTACGGCCTGCATCGCAACACCGTGCGATCCTGGCTGAAGAGTGGGAGCCTGTTGGCCATCGACGGCGGCCGGCCCGTGTTGATCCAGGGAAAGGCGCTCAGGGCCTTCCTGGTGGCCCGGAGGGCCGCCGCCAAGCGGCCCTGCCCGGCCGGCACGCTCTATTGCTTCAAGTGCCGTGAGGCTCGCGGTCCCGCGCTCGGCATGGCCGATTACATCGTCGGACAGGCCGGCGC
>JAYTXV010000040.1:0-26381 GCA_043742805.1 Caulobacteraceae bacterium
CGCGTGACCCAGACCGTCAACGTCGCCCTGGAAGGTCGGCCCTATGACGTGGTGATCGGCCGAGGCCTGATCGACCAGGCGGCTTTTTATGTGAAACCCCTGCTGAAACGCCCCCTGACCGCCGTGGCCATGGACGACACCGTCGCCGGACTGCACGGCGACCGGCTGCTGCGCGCTCTGGCCGACGGTGGAATTGACGCCCGTCCCATCGTGGTGGCTCCCGGCGAGGCCACCAAGAGCTTCGACGGTCTCGCCGACCTGACCGACCGGCTGCTGGCGCTGGAACTCGACCGCGCCGACCGCATCATCGCTTTTGGCGGCGGGGTCGTGGGCGACCTGGCGGGATTCGCCGCGGCGATCTTCAAGAGGGGCATCGATTTCATCCAGATTCCCACCACTCTGTTGGCTCAGGTCGACTCCTCGGTGGGAGGGAAGACCGCGATCGATACGCCGAGGGGCAAGAACCTGGTCGGCGCGTTCCATCAGCCCCGTCTGGTTCTGGCTGATCTTGGGGTTCTCGACACGCTACCCGATCGTGAAATGGTCTGCGGCTTCGCGGAGGTGCTGAAATACGGCCTGCTCGGCGACGCCGCCTTCTTCGATGGGCTTGAGGCCAGGACCCGTTCAGTGCTCGACCGCCATGATGACGCCCTGGCGTGGGCCGTGCGTCGATGCGTGGAAATGAAGGCCGAGATCGTCGGCGCCGATGAGCGCGAGAGCGGCCAGCGCGCCCTGCTTAATCTGGGCCACACCTTCGGACATGCCGTCGAGTCGGCCAGCGGCTTTAGCGACGCGCTGAAACATGGAGAGGCGGTCGGGCTGGGCTGCGCCCTGGCGTTCCGTTTTTCGGTCGGCCTGGGGCTCTGCCCGGGACAGGACGCCCTGCGCGCCGAACGCGCCATCGGGGCGGCCGGGCTTCCCACCGCCTTGCGCCAGATCGCCGGTCACCCCTTCCGAGTCGATGACCTGATGGCCAGCATGGCCCAGGACAAGAAGGCGCTGAGCGGCGCTCTGACCTTCGTGCTTGTCCGGGGCATCGGCAAAGCGTTTGTCGCCAAGGAGGTCGATCCGGGTCCTCTGCGCGCCTTTCTGATCGATGAGGGAGCTCTGCCATGACCGCCGCGATCTGGGCCGTGGCCTTGATCATCCTTGGATTGCTGGCCGTATCGGCGGTGTTTTCCGCAGCGGAGACGGCCCTGACCAGGGCCAGCCGAGGCCGCATGCACCAGATGGATCGCGATGGCGACGCCGACGCCAAACGTGTGAACCTTCTGCTGTCCGACCAGGAACGGATGATCGGCGCGGTGCTGATCGGCTATAACGTGATCAATATCCTCAGCTCGTCCCTGGCGACGAGCGTGATCACCAAGGCCATTCCCGGCGCCTACGGGGTCGCCGTGGCCACCGGGATCATGACTGTCCTGGTCGTGGTGTTTGTCGAGGTGCTGCCCAAGACCCTGGCGATCGTCCGCGCCGACGATGTGGCGCGCGCTCTGTCGGCGCCGATGCTGGCGGTGGTCTGGGTTCTTGGACCGGTCATCACCGCGATCCAGTGGATCGTCCGTCATACCCTGCGGCCGTTCGGCGTCAATCTGGACATGGAAGCGGATGTGCTCGCCGCGCACCAGGACATCCGAGGGGCGGTCAATTACCATCACTCGGAAGGGGCGGTCGAAAGCCGGGATCGGCGCATGCTGGGCGGGGTGCTGGATCTGTCGGACATGGACGTCTCGGAGATCATGGTGCACCGCAAGTCGATCTCGACGATCGACGCGGCGCTGCCGCCGCGAGAGCTGATCGCCAGGGCGCTGGAATCCGAACACACCCGGCTGCCGCTCTACCGTGGAGAGGCTGAGAACATCATCGGGATCTTGCACGCCAAGGATCTGGCGCGGGCCCTGGCCGCGGCCGAGGGCGTCATGGACGCCATCGATATCGCCGCCATCATCCGCGAGCCGTGGTTCATCCCCGACACAACCAACCTGAAGGATCAGCTCAACGCTTTCCTCAAGGCCCGCAGCCACTTCGCCCTGGTCGTCGACGAATACGGCGCGCTGCAAGGCCTCGTAACCCTCGAAGATATTCTCGAAGAGATCGTTGGCGAGATCAACGACGAGCACGACAAGGCCGTACAGGGCGTTCGTCGCCAAACCGATGGATCGGTGCATGTGGATGGTGATGTCACCGTGCGCGATCTCAACCGCGCGATGGACTGGAACCTGCCGGACGATCACGCTGTGACCGTCGCGGGTCTGGTGATACATGAGGCGCGCGCCATACCTGAACCCGGACAAAAATTCCTTTTCCACCACCATCGATTCCAGATTCTGCGCCGCCAGCGCAATCAGATCACCGCCCTGCGCGTCAGCCAGCCTCTGGCTGGCGAAGAGGAGACTTGAGCGATGAACCCCGACATCAGTTTCCAGGGCGCTCGCATACTGGTCGTCGAGGACGACACGATGATCGCCATGCTGGTTGAGGATATGCTTTCGGACCTTGGCTGCCAGGTCGTCGGTCCGGCCAGCAACCTGACGAAGGCCCTGGCCTTGGCGCGGGAAGACGGCCCCTTCAGCGCCGCGATCCTGGACGTCAATCTGGGTATGGAATCGGTGTTTCCCGCGGCCGACCTGCTTCGCGCCCAGGGCGTGCCGCTGATCTTCTGTACCGGCTATAGCGACGGCGGGCTGCGCGAAGCCGACAAGGCTTGCACCGTGCTCAGGAAACCCTATCGCGCCAGTGACTTGGCCGAAGCGCTCAACGCGGCCATGACGCCGGCTTGACGGTCAATCACCGCCCGGCGTCGTCAGGGTTAGGGAAAGAGCGTGAACGGGTCCCGCCAATTCCTCCGCCAGCAATCGATAGACCAGTCTTTGACGGTCGATCGACCGAAGCCCGATGAAAGCCGCCGACTCCACGGCGACATTGAAATGACTCTCGCCTCCAGACCGCGCGCCGGAGTGGCCAGCGTGTCGGTCGGAATCGTCGTCGATGACCAGATGGGTGGGGCAGAGCCCTTCGACCAGCTTGCCGCGGATTAAGTCTGCTATCTTCGCCATGCGGAGCGCCCGATTATCGCCTGTCAATTCTTGAACTGTCGCCGAAGGTCCTCATACTCTCAATCATGTCGTCAGCCTTCAAATATCGTCCGCGTTTCACGGACATCCGCGTTCGGCCCCCCAAGGCTGGGGCGGGCGCACGCGAGGACGATGTATTCACTCTCAAGCCAGGTGAGCGTAACTGCGACCACCAGGGCTGCCTGACACCGGCGGCCACGCGGGCGCCGAAGTCCCGGGACCTGCCGTTCGACCATTATTGGTTCTGTCAGGCCCACGCGGCCGAATACAACCGAAGCTGGAATTTCTTTGCCGGCATGAGCGAGGGCGAGATCAAGGCCCGCGTGGAGGACGATCAGACCACGGGAGGCCGGCCGACTTGGTCGCTGAAATCCGGCGGTCGAAACAGAGAAGCGGCCGGGACGCGCGGCGTGTTCCGCGATCCGCGCGGCGTTTTCGGTCCGGGCCTGACCGCCGAAGAGGCCGCCCGGGCGGCCTGGGACCGCAGGCTCGGCAAGCTGGAGCGCGCCGCGCTGGCCGATCTGGATCTGGAGGTCGGCGTCAGCGGCCCTGCGATCCGCGTGCGCTATCTGGAACTGGTCAAGCGCTGTCATCCGGACGCCAATGGTGGCGATCGCTCGGCGGAGACCAAGCTCCAGCGGGTGATCAAGGCCTATAAGACCCTGCAAAAGGCGAAGGTGGTTTAGCGCACCCCGGTCCCGCGCTAAGCCGCAGCGTGCGAGGCCGCCAGGGCCTCGGCGGTGTGAATCCAGGTGTTGACCTTGGCGGCGCCGTGCAGGGTAGCTGCGCGGTCCATTCCCGTCTCGCCGCCGGCCAGGACTTCACCCCAATTCGCGCACCGATCGATGGAGTGGCCGGCGTCCGGCAGGCCGAGCCCGGCGACTGCGGAGAGCCAGGCGCCCGGTCGATGACCATCGTGCCGATGGAAGCGCTCGATGTGGTGGTCAATTTCAAGGAAACCCGGGCTCCGCGCATGAACGTCGGCGAGGCCGCGACCATGAGTGCGGACGCCCTGCCGGGTACCACCCTCAAAGGCGAGGTGGAGTCCCTGGCTACGGGCTCGGGGTCCCAGTTTTCGTTGCTGCCGTTTGCACCGGGCAGCGGTAATTTCACCCCGATCGTCCAGCGCATGCCGGTTCGCATCCGATTGCAACCCGGCCAGGAGGGCGTTGACCGGTTGCAACAGGGATTGTCGACAACGGTGGTGGTTTCCTTCGCTGACGGTTAGTCGGCGGCTATAGTCCGCTTTCCCCTACGACGCCGTTTGCGTCGGCCGAAAGGTCGCGTTAGTGAAACCGCGACATGACAATCTTACCAGCACCCGCCGACGATCAGCTGCAAGCGATGGTCCCCGACCTCAAGGTCTCCGTGCGCGAGGCCTTCGGGGTGAATTCCGACATGATGGTGCCGGCCTTCTCGGTCCGCGATAGCCACGTGCCGGACTTTGACGAAGCCTACAAGTTCGATCCCCAGACCACCCTGGCGATCTGCGCGGGCTTCGCCTTCGATCGCCGGGTGATGATCCAGGGCTATCACGGCACAGGCAAGTCGACTCACATCGAGCAGGTGGCGGCGCGGCTGAACTGGCCGATGATCCGGGTCAATCTCGACAGTCACGTCAGCCGGATCGATCTGGTCGGCAAGGACGCCATCGTCCTAAAGGACGGCAAGCAGATCACCGAGTTTCGCGAGGGCATGCTGCCCTGGTGTCTGCAGCGCCCGATGGCGCTGGTGTTCGACGAATACGACGCCGGCCGCCCCGACGTGATGTTCGTGATCCAGCGCGTCCTGGAAGCCCAGGGCAAGTTGACCTTGCTGGACCAGAACAGGGTGATCCGACCCAACCCCTATTTCCGCCTGTTTGCGACCACCAACACCATCGGTCTTGGCGACACCACCGGCCTCTACCATGGCACCCAGCAGATCAATCAGGGTCAGATGGACCGCTGGTCGATCGTCGCCAGCCTGAATTACCTGGCCCATGACGTGGAGGGCGAAATCGTCCTGGCCAAGGCGCCCAACTACGGCAAGACCGCCGAGGGCCGCCGGCAGATCGCGGCCATGGTCCGCGTGGCCGACATGACCCGCAACGCCTTCATGAACGGCGACATCTCCACCGTCATGAGCCCGCGCACGGTGATCACCTGGGCGCAGAACGCCGAGATCTTCGCCGGGGACCTGGGCCTGGCCTTCCGTATGACCTTCCTCAACAAGTGCGACGAACTGGAACGCCCTACCGTGGCCGAGTTCTTCCAACGCGCCTTCGGGACCGACCTTCCCGAGAGCGCGGCGAGGGTGAAGGTGGCCTGAGGCCGCTTGTCTCCCATCCCGATGGCCCTATGATTGCCGAAAATCATAAGATGGGGATGGGAATGAAGATCATTTTTCGCGCCGGCGCCCTGCTCGCCGCAGGCGTGGCTCTCGCGGCCGGCCAAGCAGCCTGGGCGCAGACGCCCCCCGCTGGAGACGCCGCGCCCGCGCCGGCCGACTATTCCAGCCCGGCCAACTGGGTCTGCTGGCCCGGCGCCACGCCCAATGCCTGCGACATCGATCTGACCAGCACCGTGGTGAAGGCCGACGGTTCGATGACCGTCGAAGCCTTCAAGGCCGACCCCAAGGCTCCGATAGATTGTTTCTATGTCTATCCCACGGTTTCCATCGATCCCGGCGTGCTGGCCAATCTGGCCGTCGAGCGGGCCGAGCAGCAAGTGGTGAAACACCAGTTTGCCCGGTTCGCGGCCAGCTGCCGACTCTACGCACCGGTCTACCGCCAGTTCACCCTGACCGCCCTGGTGGCGCGAATGTCGGGCAAGCCCATGCCCGGAGCTGGGCCGGCCAGCCTCGTCACGCCCTATAACGATGTAAAGGACGCCTGGAATTACTACCTCGCCCACATCAACGCCGGCCGGGGTGTGGTCCTGATTGGCCACTCCCAGGGATCGGGCGTGCTGACTCAGCTGATTGCCAAGGAGATCGATGGCAAGCCCGCCCAGGCCAAGATCATTTCCGCGATCCTGATGGGAACCAATCTGGTCGTGCCGCAAGGCAAGGACGTCGGCGGCGACTTCAAGAGCATACCCCTCTGTCACTCTGCCAATCAGCTGGGCTGCGCCATCGCCTTCGCCTCGTTCCGCGAGACCAGCTCGCCCCCGGCCAATTCCCTGTTCGGCAGGCCGCGCACGCCGGCGCCGGGCATGGCTTCGGCCTGTGTCAATCCGGCCAATCTGAGCGGCGGCGAGGGTCCTCTGCACAGTTACCTGGCCTCCGGCGCGGACAGCATCGCGCCGGGTGCTCAGACGCCAAAGCCCTGGGTGGCCGGAACGACGGTCTCGACCCCGTTCGTCAGTGTCCCGGGCCTGCTCACCGCTCACTGCGTCTCGACCCCTGAGTTCAACTATCTTTCGGTCCATATCAACAAGGACCCCGCCAGTCCGCGCAATCAGGAACTGATCGGCGACGTGGTCATCGGCGGTGAGGTTCAGGCCAACTGGGGCCTGCACCTGATCGACGCCAACATGGCTATCGGCAACCTGGTGGACATCGTCCGCCAGGAAGGCGCCGCCTGGACGGCGAAGTCGAACTAGGCGCAAACCGACCGGTGAAGATTTTCCTCATCGGTAAGACCGGCAGCATCAATCACTGGCTGGAAGACGCCGTCGCCGCCTTTCGCGGTGACGGACACCAAGTCAGGGTCGGCGCCGTCCGACGCGCCTGGCTCAACGCGGGCCTGGAGTCGGCGATCGCCGAACCCCTGGCGGCGTCAATGGCGGGAACCGCCACCCGGTTCGCTCCGGACCTGATCCTCAGCATCGGCGGCTTTCACGTCCCGACCGCGTTCCTTGAGCGCCTCGCCGCCCTGCCAGGCCGCCCGCCCTTGGCAGGCTGGGTGGGCGATCTGTTCGATGGGTCGGCGCAGCGCGCGGCGGAGCTTTACGATCTGGTTGCCTATACCGACAGTGCGCTGATCGCGCGGCACGGCCAACTGGGTTTCCCTTCCAGGGCGATGTTCCTACCGCACGCCGCCAACCCCGGGCCTGCGCCACCGCCGGCGGAACGGGTGCGCCGAATGGTATTCGTGGCCAACGCCACGCCGGGGCGCCGGGCGATTGTCGGATCGCTCATCGCTCCGATTTCGGTCTTTGGTCCGGGCTGGGCTGGCGAGGCGACCAGTGGCCACGATGTTAACCCAGGACGGGTTTCCCATCGACGCGTGGCCGGCCTGTATGCGGGTCATCTGGCGTCGCTAAATATCCGCAATGAGCTCAACGTTCTCAACGGGCTGAACCAACGGAGCTTCGATCCCTACCTTTCGGCCACGCCGGTAGTGACCGACGATCAAGCCGACCTTGAGCGCTGCTTTGAGCGTGGCAAAGAGGCCCTGGTCTATTGCAACGCCGATCAACTCAATGACCTTTACGAGCGTCTGTTGCGTGATCCCGCCGAGGCGGCGCGGGTCGGCGAGGCCGGCCGCCGCCGGGTGCTGGCCGAACACAGCTTCGCCCACAGATTGACCGCGCTAAGGACCGCCTTTTAGGTCCGCCGCGCGCTGGTGCTGTGTTCGGCGCCCGCGTGACGGCGCCAGAGCGCTGTCCTGGGCCCAGGCCCAGGCATAGGCCAGTGCTGTAAGTGAAGTCATGAGCACCCAAAGAGCAGTCAAGCTATTTCGCAACGGACGCAATCAAGCGGTGCGGATTCCGCGCGAATTCGAGTTGCCGGGAGAGGATGCAGTAATCCGAAAAGAGGGCAACCGACTGGTGATTGAAATCGCGCCGGCGACAGACCCGAACGCGCGACTGCTCGCAATCCTGGCCTCGCTGGAAGCCTTGTCGCGGGAGGATGAATTCACAACGATTGAGGATCAAATACCGGAGCGTATCGACCTGTGAGCCGGACGATGCTGGATACAAATATCATCTTGGCGATCATGCGTGACCCGACCGGGTCCGCAGCGCGGCGCATAGCCGACTTGGCGGAACCCGTCTCAGACAGTGTCGTGGTGGCGGCGGAACTGCGGTATGGCGCGGCCAAAAAAAGTTCAGATCAGCTTACGGCAACCGTCGAACGATTACTTGATGGGATCGAAATCGAACCTCTTTCGTCCCCAGTTGACCGGGTCTACGGCCAGCTACGCGAGGGTCTGGAACGCGAGGGTCAACCGATGGACGCCAATGACCTGCTGATCGCCGCCCACGCTCTGAGCCTCGGCCGGATCCTGGCCACTGCCGACCACGCCTTCAATCGCGTCAAAGGCCTGGCGGTGGAGAACTGGTTGACCTGATCGACGGCTCGGCAAAATCCTCGACGCTTACGACCATCGGTTGACGGGCATTGCCGTTGAGAAGCCGCTTTCCTTCCACGCCAAGACAGTTTCGACGCAAATAAGAAGATCCAGGCGGATGTCGAGCCAACCACCGTGGGCCACTATTTCGCAGTCATTCCGATAGACATTTTAGGTGAATTGCAACGCTAGGCGCTGCTAGGCCGCCGCGCGGAAGAACGGCTTTTCGCCCACGATCGTTGCCCGGGTCATCACCCGGCGGTGGGGCAGGTAGTCGTTGACCGCGTAATGCTGAGTGCAGCGGTTGTCCCAGAAAGCCATGGCCCCGGGCCGCCAACTCCAGCGGACGCAGAATTCAGGCTTCTGGATGTGCCGGTTGAGGAAATCCAGCAGGACGCGGCTCTCCTCGCGGCGCAGGCCCTTGATGCGCGAGGTGAACACCGAGTTGACGAACAGACCGGGCTCGCCGGTTTCGGGGTGGCTGCGCACCACCGGATGGATCACCGGCGGGTTTTCGGCCCGGGCGGCTTCGTAGCGCTCGCGGCCGGCATTCGATCCGGCCAGGCCCTCGGGCGGAAATGCAAAGGTGAAATCGTGCACCGCCGAGAGCCCCTCCACAAACGAACGCATCGGTTGGGACAGCGCCTTGTAGGCGGCGGTCATGCTTGACCACAGGGTGTCGCCGCCAGCTTCCGGAACCTGCTGGGCGTAGAGCATGGCTCCCATCGCCGGCCGCTCTAAGAAGGTGACGTCGGTATGCCAGTTGTCATTGTCGGTGGGATTGCCGGGATGATTGTCCAGCAGCATGATTTCCGGTGCGGTGTCCTCGCCCGGATAGAGCGGATGGGTGTGCAGTTCGCCGAACCGCGCCGCAAAATCCCTCTGCTCACGAGGGGTCAGGGTCTGGTCCTCGAAGAACAGCACCTTGTGGGCCAGAAGCGCCGCGCGCAGATCGTCGATCACCCCTGCGGCCGGCTCCTCGCCAAGATCAACTCCTGAAATCACCGCCCCTATGGTCGGATTCAGGGGACGGATGCCGAGGTGATTGGCGCGGGGCATGGAGGCGGTCTCCTAGGGACGGGTTTCGCGTGAACCTAGGCCATGTAGACGGATTTGATCAAGATCATAGCAAAGGCGAATGCGACCAGTGATCCGAAGTTCACATCCGCCTTCTCGCACCGACAGGCGATACGCTTGAAGCGCTCAAATTTACCAAAGGCTTGATTGATGCGCGATCGGCCCTGGTAAAGGCGAGTGGCGAAAAAGGGGGTAACGCCTAATGCCTGACGGTGACATCGCCGCGCCTGCCCCTATACTCGTTTCCATGACCCATCTCTCTGTTCTCGACCTTTCGCCGATCGTGCAGGGGGGCGACGCGTCGCTCTCGTTCAAGTGCAGCCTGGACTTGGCACGGAAGGCCGAGCGTCTGGGGTATCGGCGTTATTGGCTGGCGGAACATCACAACATGCCGGGTATCGCCAGCGCGGCGACCGCGGTGGCGCTGGCGCATATCGGCGGCGGCACCAGCACGATCCGGATCGGGGCGGGCGGGATCATGCTGCCCAACCACGCGCCGCTGATGATCGCCGAGCAGTTCGGCACCCTGGCGTCGCTGTTTCCCGGGCGGGTCGACCTGGGGCTGGGCCGGGCGCCGGGGACCGACCAGCTGACCGCGCAGGCGTTGCGCCGGCATCTGACCGGTGGAGCTGATACCTTTCCCAACGACGTGGTCGAACTGCTGCACTATTTCCAGCCGGCCAAGCCCGGCCAGGCGGTGCGGGCGGTGCCGGGCGCGGGACTAGATGTCGATGTATGGATTCTTGGGTCGAGCACATTCGGGGCGCAGCTGGCGGCGATGCTAGGCCTGCCCTACGTCTTCGCCTCGCACTTCGCTCCAACCGATCTGGACCAGGCGCTGGCAATCTATCGCGAGCGGTTCCAGCCCAGCGTGCGGCTGGCGCGGCCGCATGTGATGGCGGCGGCAACCGTGATCGCGGCAGACACCGACACCGAGGCCCGGCGGCTGTTCAGCTCGCTGCAGCAGTCGTTCGTGTCGCTGCGCACCGGCATGCCCGGCCCCCTGCCCCCGCCGGTCGAGGATATGGACAGCCGCCTGGACCCGCAGGCCAAGCACATGCTGAGCCAGGCGCTGAGCTGCGCGGTGATCGGTGGGCCGGCGACGGTGAAAGCGGGCCTGGAGGCGTTCGTCCGGCGCACCAGTGCCGACGAAGTGATGGTTACCGCCTCGATTTTCGACCACGCCGCACGGCTGAAGAGCTTCGAGATCGTGGCGGCGGCGCACGGAGCGATGGCCCTCGCCGCTTGAGGGGGCGGCCTGAGGTTTGATCCGTTCTTGCGGCCCTGACATATACAGCGTCGCCCCAAGGCCATATTTGGATGGTTTGGGAGCGCCCATGGCCCTAAACGGGCGTCGGAACTGCCAAACAATGACCCGAAACCCAAGGTTGACCGCCCGGTCCGCGGCCGCCCTGATGGCGGCGCTCTCCCTGGGCGGAGTGGCTCTGAGCGGGGCGCCGGGGACGGCCATGGCCCAGGGTGGCGGCGAATGCCGCGGCGAGCCAACCGGGACAAAACTGCATGTGATCGTCGAGGGCGTTCAAAGTGATAAGGGCGAGATGACCTACACCCTATATGGCGATGACCCGCTGCTGTTCCTGAAAGGTCGCGGCGAGCTGAAGGTGTGGCGCGAGCGCGCCGCGCCGCCCATCCAGGAGATGTGTGTGTGGCTTTCCGGACCCGGGGCCTACGCGATGGCCGTCTATCAGGACACCAACGGCAACCATCGCTTCGACCACGGCGTGTTCACCGCCAGCGAGCCCTATGGGTTCTCCCGCAACCCCCACCTGTTCATGGGTCCGCCTTCGGTCGGCCAGGTAAAGTTCACCGCCGGTGAAGGCGACACGACCGTGCGCATCATGATGCGCAATCCATAAACTCAAGCGTCGGAAACCCGAGGCGACAAGCCGGTTAGAATGTATTTTCTAAAGGAATCGGCCATCAGGGCGCCAACAGCCCCAATCCTTGGGGCTCACACCCATGAAGGACCGCAAGATATGACCCACGCCCCCAGGACCGAAGACACCGTTAAGCCTGCGGTGGATGTGGATATCGCCCGGAAGATCTGGCTGGCCGGGGTCGGCGCCTATGGCCGCATTCTGGCCGAGACCCAGGGCGCGGTGGAAAAATTCGCCGCCACCGCCAATGAAACCTTCGACGAGCTGGTCGCCAAGGGCGAGGAAGTCGAAGATAGCGTCCGCAAGCAGCTGGCCAAGTCGCCGCAGGTGGAAAAGATGACCCAAGCGGTGGAAACCGCCACCAGCAAGCTGTCGACCTATACCGACGAGCAGCGCGCGGCTCTGGAAGCCCGCCTGGAGAAGGTGCGCGAAACGGTGGCCGGCGCCATGGCTCCTTGGAACCTGCCCGCCGTTGGCCAAGCTCTGGAAAAGCTGAGCAACCAGGTCGAGGCCCTGACCCAGGAAGTCTCGGCTCTGAAGGCCGAGAAGGCCACCACCCAGGCGACCAAGGCCAAGGCCGAATCCACCGGCGCCTAAATCTCCGGTCGGACCAGACCAGCCGGGAGCAGCATGATCTGGGCCGCCGCGCGTGCGACACGCTCGCGGGGCGGTCCAGAATCTCCCTCAAGTTCAAGTTCTATCGCGTGAAAGCCAATACCGGTGGTCATCAGTCGCGAGAGTCCGTCGATAACCTCCGGTTGGGCGGCCAGGACGCCGGCCTGGACCAGGGCCGTCAGCATGGTGCGCAAGGCCTCGCGCTCGGCAACGGCGATGCGGCGGATGCGGGCGGCCAAATCCGGGTAGCGCAGGGCCAGGGCGCCGGCCTCACGGTAGAGAAACCTGGCATCCCACGCCTCCTCGGCCAGGATGTGGACGTGGGTCCACAGGGCCTCAAGCGTCGCGCCCTTTCCCCGGCAAGCGTTGACGGCTGAGTCCAGGACCAGCTCGACTTCGCCCTCATAGGCAAGGGTCAGGGCAGCCAGGATTTCGGGCTTGCCCCTGAAATGGTAGTACAGATGGCCTGGGCTGATCTCAAGGGCCGCAGCGATGTCGACCGCCGACAGGGCGCCGGCGCCCTCGGCGTTAAACAGCTCCAGGGCGATTTCGAGGATTCTCGCCTTGGTGTCCAAATCGACTCCCCGCCGTTGACAGCAATCCGGAAGCCTAGAGGATAGTTGGAACAGATGCGCGCGCGAACGTCACGGCTGGGCGGCCGATGAAGTTGATCAATCATCTAAGGAAGTTCACCGGCTAAGTGGGCAAGATCGTCACCAACCGCTCGAAGCTGGCGCCGGACCCCAAGGACAAGCGGTTTCTGCACCCGACTTGGTTGGCCATGTGGTGGATTTCACCAAGGTGACCCAGAACATGTTGATCGTCTCAGGCCGGCGCTATCCGATCGCTGCTGACCCCCCAGGCAACCCCAAGGCCAAATATTTCCGTTGCGAGGCCCGGCCACCTGCCGATCAGCACGATTTTGACGCCCCGGGCCGGATTCAGATGGTCCACGCCATAGGCTAACACCGCCCACACTGAGCGATGCAGCTCGGCGGCCGGTTGGGCGTCCGTCGCCCCGGCCCCGATAACCGCCAAATGCAGCCGGCCTGCTGGCCTGCTGGGGCGTGTCGAGGGGGACCGCGTATTGGGCGGCGCCGAACCGAAGTGGATTCTGTTTCGAAATGAGATTTATTGTCGCAGCTCGATCGGGTCGGGAGGCTTGGTTTCAGGCGGCCTGGGCGGTGAACTGCAGCCTGGCCAACCTGGCGTAGAGGCCGCCCCTGGCCAGAAGTTCCGCGTGCTTGCCCTCATCCACTACCCGGCCAGCCTCCATCACCACGATGCGGTCCGCCTCCATCACCGTGGCCAGCCGATGGGCGATCACCAGGGTCGTGCGGCCATGCATGGCTTCATGCAGCGCCTGCTGGACCAGGCGCTCGTTCTCGGCGTCGAGCGCGCTGGTGGCCTCATCCAGCAGCAGGATCGGCGAGCGGCGGATCAGCGCCCGGGCGATGGCCAGACGCTGCCTCTGACCACCGGACAAGGTCTTGGCGTGCTCACCGACGGCGGTCTCGAAGCCCTGAGGCAGAGCTTTCAGAAAGCCCTCAGCCTGAGCGGCCAGGGCGGCGACGCGCACCTCGGCGGTTGTGGCGCCGGGGCGTCCGAAGCGGATGTTGTCGGCCGCTGAACCCGAGAACAGCGGCGCCTCCTGGGCGACCAGGGCCAGGCGCGCGCGGACCTCGGCGGGATCGGCCCGGGTCAGGTCGACGCCATCGATGCGTACCACCCCTGAATCCGGATCGTAGAAGCGCAACAGCAGCCTCAGCACAGTGCTTTTGCCAGCCCCCGACGGGCCAACCAGGGCGACGCGCTCGCCGGGCCGGGCGCGGAGGGAGAAACCATCCAGGGCTGGCGGGCCGGCGCGGCCGGGATAGGCGAAGCGCACATTCTCGAAGCTGATCTCGCCGCGGGCCGGCCTCACCATGGGTTCGGGCCGCGCGGGCGCTCGGATCGCGGGCGTGGTGTCCATCATCACGACAATCCGCTCGGCGGCGCCAGAAGCCTTCTGAATCTGGCCCCAGACTTCGGAAAGGTCCTTGACGGCGTTGGCGGCGAGGAATGCCAGGCCGAGCAGCTGGAACAGGGCGCCCGGCGTCAGGCTGTGCTCGACGATCACCGCCAGGGCCGATCGATACAGCAGCGCCAGCATGCCGCCGAAGATCACCGCGATCATCAGGAACGATAGCACGCCGCGGGCGCGGATCTGGGCCCGGGAGGCCTCGAACGCGCTCTCCACCGCGCCGTTGAAGCGGCCCGCGACAGTGTCTTCCTGGCCGAAAGCCTGGACCGTGTCGATCGCGCTCAACCCCTCGCCGGCATAGCCTACCGCTTCGGCGAAGCGATCCTGAGCCCGGGCCGATAGAGCCTGTAGACGACGGCTCATCACCAGCATCGGTGTCAGCAGGATCGGAATCATCAGCAGGACGAGGAAAGTCAGGCTCGGGCTGACCACCATCATCCACACCAGGGCGCCGATCAGCGTGACCAGATTGCGCATGGCCACGGGAATCACATTGCCGACGATGCCCTCGACAATCGACATGTCGGTGGTCAGGCGCGACAACACCTCTCCGGTCCGCAACTTCAGAAAGTGCGTCAGGTCGAGGCCCAGCACGTGGCGGAAGACCATCTTTCGCAGGTCAGCGACGACGCGCTCGCCTAGCTTGAACAGGAAATACAGCCGAAGCCCAGTGGCCAGGGCCAGCACGGCGGCCACGGCCCCGGCCATCAGGAAGACCCGGGCCAGGGCGCCGGTTTCGTGGACCGAAAAGCCGCCGTCGATCACCCACCGCGCCGCCGCGCTGAGCCCCAGAATAGCCACGGACGAGACCAGCATGAAGGTCAGCCCAAGCACCGCGTCGACCGGATGGGCCTTTACGAAAGGGATCAGTCTGAACAGCGGACCAAGACCCCGACCTTTGTCTCGGCTCCATGCCTCACGCAGAAGCTGGTCCGTCATCAGGGCGCCGAGGCCAGGACGCCCGGCCCTGGAAGTTTCGCTGGAGCCAGCTTCGTTCATTTACATCCTACAACACAGACTTTATCCGACGCTCTCAACCCGGCGGCGCTAAACGGTCGACGAGAGGCGCCGTTATCGACTATCAGGTCCCAAGGCTTTGTCGATGATGAGCCGCCACCGGGGCACTTTACATGATCTCCAGACCCTCCGCTCCGTAAAAGACCTTCAGTGGACCGCCCAATCTTGACCCCCACCCCTACAGCCGCCGACCGGACCGTCCGGAAGGGGGACTTCGCGACCATAGCCCAAGCCCTGGATTTCGCCGCGACTCAGCGGACCGGCGTCAATATCCACTCTCTCCGCGGCGAGTTGGTCGAGGTGCTGGCCTATGCGGCGTTGGCTGAACAGGCGCGCGCGCTGGCCGAACGCCTGTTGGCCCTCGGCTTTTCTCCCGGCGACCGCGTAGCCTTGGCGGCCGACAGCGACGGCGACTTTCTCCGTGCTTTCTTCGCCTGCCAGTATGCCGGCCTGGTACCGGCGCCGGTACCCCTGCCCGCTCCCCTGGGCGGAAAGGAGGCCTATGTCGCCCATGTTCGGCGGATGATGCTCTCGGCCGGGGCCAGGGCGGCCTTCGCGCCGCCGGCCCTGGCGGCCTGGTTCGCCGAGGCGGCCGAGGGGCTGGACATGGTTTTCGTCGGGGCCCTGGCCAACCTGCCGATGGCGGGCGCCGAACGCCTGCCGGCGATCAATCCCCACGGTCTGTGCTATCTGCAGTTTTCGTCGGGCAGCACGCGTTTCCCGGTCGGAGTCGCGGTGACCCAATCGGCGTTGATGGCCAATATTGTCGCCATCGGCGCCCATGGCCTGCAGGTCGCGGCGGCCGACCGCACCGTGACCTGGCTGCCGCTGTACCATGACATGGGCCTGGTGGGGATGCTGCTCAACAGCCTCGCCTTCCAGGTCTCGGTCGACCTCCTACCCACCGGCGCCTTCGTTCGCCGCCCGGGCCTTTGGCTTGATCTGATTTCAAAAAGGGGCGGCTCAATCTCCTATGCTCCGATGTTCGGTTATGAACTGGCGGCGCGCAGAGCCAGCGCGGCGACTGTGAGCGAGCTCGATCTTTCCACGTGGCGGGTCGCAGGCCTGGGCGGCGACATGATCCGGCCAGAGCCGCTTCGCGCGTTCGCCGCCACTTTCGAACCGGCAGGCTTCGACGCCAAGGCTTTCACTGCCAGCTACGGGATGGCGGAGGCTACCCTGGCCCTGACCCTGACACCTTTGGGCCAAGGCCTGAGGACCGATATCGCCGACGTCGACGCCCTCGAACACCACCGCCGCGCCACTGCGCCGACCCGATCCAGCGCCCGCGCCAGAGAGTTCACCTTATGCGGGACGGTGCTGGAAGGTCACACGATCGAGGTGCGGGACGAGACGGGGACGCTGGTGGGCGACCGGACCGTCGGGCGCATCTTCGCGGCCGGCCCTAGCCTGATGAAGAACTATTTCGGCGAGCCGGCCGAAACCGCCAAGGCGCTGTCGCCGGACGGATGGTTGGACACCGGCGATCTTGGCTACATGATCGACGGACAAATCGTCATCACAGGCCGAGCCAAGGATCTGATCATCGTCAATGGCCGCAATGTCTGGCCGCAGGACCTGGAGTGGACCGCCGAGCGGGAGGCCGCGGGCCTGAGAGCCGGCGATGTCGCGGTGTTCTCCGTGAACGACGACGCAGGCGAGGAACGGGTGGTCGCCCTGGTTCAATGCCGCACTTCCGACCCGGCCGCCCGGGCCGCGCTGGCGATCGATGTCGGCAATCTGCTGCGAACCCGCCACGGCCTAGAGGTTAAGGTGGTCCCGACCCCTCCGCATAGCCTGCCTCAGACATCCTCGGGCAAGCTCAGCCGGTCGAAGGCCAAGGCTCTCTATGTCACCGGCGCCTTCGAGCTCGCACCAGTCGTTCTGACGATCTGAAATGAACCGAGGTTTGGTGGCGGTCACCGGCGGCACGGGCTTCCTCGGCCGGCGGCTGACGGTGGCGCTGATGGCGGGCGGCTGGCGGGTCAGGGTGCTGGCGCGGGGTTCCACGGCGGGCCTCTGGGGCGCCACGCCCCCCGATGTCACAATCGGCGATGTGCGAGATCCCGCGGCCCTGACGGCGCTGATGGAGAGCGCCGTGGCTCTGGTGCACGTTGCGGGATTGATCAAGGCCGCAAACAGGGCCGCCTTCTTCCACGTCAACGTAGAAGGCGCTCGTCTGGTGGCCGAGGCTGCGTCCACCGCCGGGTGTGAACGCGTGGTTCAGGTCTCGAGCCTGGCGGCGCGGGAGCCGGCCCTGTCAGATTACGCCGCGAGCAAACGCGCCGGGGAGGACGCGGCGCGGGCCGTACTCGGGGACCGATTGATGGTGATGCGCCCTCCCGCCATCTACGGGCCCGGGGACCGCGAAACCCTCGGACTGTTCCAGCTGGCGGGAAGCAGCCCGGTCATCCCCATGCCGCGTTCGACCACCACGCGCCTGGCGCTGGCCCATGTCGATGATGTAGCTCGCCAAGTGATTGAGTCGCTGGCGGGGGAATGGGTGGCCGGAACCTTTGCCTCCAGCGGCGCGAGACCCGCCGGCTACGGCTGGCGGGAAATCTTCATGGCGGCCGCGGCGGCCATGGGCGGAAATCCAATTCTTGTTCCGACGCCGGACTGGGCGATTCGCGGATCGGCCGCCCTGGTCGAGGCCATCGGCCGGATCCGGGGAAGCCCGGCTATTTTCAGCCGCGGGAAGGCCAGCGAATTGCTGCACGAGGATTGGTCGGTGAACGCCCGTGAGCAGCATCCGGTGGCGTTCAGCCCTCGTTTCGACCTTGACGCTGGGTTCGAACAGACCGTCACTTGGTATCGCCGGGCCGGCTGGCTGGCCTGATCCGCCTTTTTTCCCGGCGCCGGCGGCCTATATGCGGAATTCAAACTCTTCACGCGGACGGGACTCAAATCCTCGGATAAAAGCCAAGGCCGCCGCGGGAATTTCTGGCGTGGTTGAACGGGGCGTCTCAAACCTGTTACGATGTGCAGGGGCTCATCCTTGGCCCCTGAGCCTAGGGGCAATCAGGCCGCATGCGACAAAACCATCAACTCGCCCTAGTGGAAAGCAAGAGTCAGCCGATGACTCCATCCATGCGAAACGAAATTTCAACCATTTTTGAACAGGTGCTTGGTAGGCCCGTGTCGATCACCGACGACACGGACATAGTCGAGGATTTGGGGATGGATTCCTTAGGCGTGATGAATTTCGTCATGGCGATCGAAGACTTCTATGACCTGTCGATCCCGCTGGATCGGGTAGCTCAGATCCAGACCGTGGCCGATCTGATGCGCGCCGTTGAAGACCTCAAGAGCGGGAACGCGGCATGACCATACTCGCCAAGCACGCCGGATACCGGCAGGCCTATGACGCCCTATTGGCCCACGGCGTGGACCCCCTGAACGTTCAGTTCGAGAGCGTGCTGTCGCCGACCGAAGGCGTATTGAACGGCCAGACGACGATCCTGCTGGGCACCAATAACTATCTCGGTCTGACATTCGACCCGGATTGCATCGAGAGGGCCGTCGAGGCGACCCGCGAACAAGGCACCGGCACGACCGGATCACGGGTGGCCAACGGCACCTACAGTGGCCATACCCAACTGGAAAACGCGGTAGCCGATTTCTATGGCCGCAAGCACGCCATGGTGTTCAGCACCGGCTATCAGGCCAATCTCGGCGTTCTATCGACCCTGGTGGGGCGCGGCGACCACCTGATGCTCGACGCCGATAGCCACGCGAGCATCTATGACGGATCTCGCCTTGGCATGGCCGAGGTGATCCGGTTCCGGCACAACAATCCCGACGATCTCTACAAACGGCTCCGCCGACTGGAAGGCGTGCCGGGTGATCGCCTGATCGTGGTCGAAGGCATCTATTCCATGCTCGGCGACACCGCCCCGCTGAAAGAGTTCGCGGCGGTCAAGCGCGAGACCGGCGCCTATCTGCTGGTCGATGAGGCGCACTCGCTGGGCGTTCTGGGCGAAACGGGCCGCGGGCTGGCCGAGGCCGAGGGCGTCGAAGATGACGTCGATTTCATCGTCGGCACCTTCTCCAAAAGTCTGGGCAGCGTCGGCGGATTTTGCGTTTCGGACGCTGCCGACTTCGACATCATGCGGATCGTCTGCCGCCCCTATATGTTCACCGCCTCCCTGCCCCCCGGCGTCGTGGCCTCCACCATCGAGGCCCTCAAGAAGCTGAGAGCGCAGCCTGCCCTGCGCGCCAGCCTGATGCGCAACGCCAAGCGCCTCTACGACGGGCTGTCGGCCATGGGCTTCCAGACGGGTCCCGAGGCCAATCCAATCGTGGCCGTCTCCATGCCCGACCAGGAGACAGCGGTGGTGTTCTGGAAGATGCTGCTCGAGTCTGGGCTCTATCTCAATCTCGCCCTGCCCCCCGCCACGCCAACCAACGCCTGCCTGCTGCGCACCAGCGTCAGCGCCGCGCACACCGTGCAGCAGATCGACCGGGCCCTGGGCATTTTCGCCGACGTCGGCCGCCGACTCGGGTTCCTTCCGTCGGATCGCCGCCACGCCGCGGGGGCTATCTGAAGCCGTGACGTCAATGGCGCTCGGCGCGCCGGGCGCCTACAAATCCTGGTGGCGTCCATCGATACTCGATGGCTACATCCTACGCATGCTCGGAGCGCCGGCGGGGGCGGTGCTGGGCGTCACCCTAGTGGCGTTTCTGCTTGACCAAACACTCCACCTGATCGACCAACTGGCGTCCAACGGCGCGCGGTTGGGCTACCTTTTTGGCCTGGTCACCAATCTGGTCCCCTACGAATTGGGCCTGGCGATGCCGGCGTCGTTTTTCGTCTCGATGTTCATCGTCATCGCGCGGCTGGACGAGGAAAGCGAAATCGACGCGTTCCTGTCTGGCGGCATATCGTTCGAGCGGCTGGTGGCCCCCCTGGTGGCGGCTGGGATGGTGCTCGGCGTGGTCAGCCTGCTACTGGTGGGTTACCTGCAGCCCTACAGCCGGTTCGGCTATAGGGCGCTACTCAACGCGGCGACGGACGCGGGCTGGACAGCCCGGCTGGACCCTCAGGTGTTCATCAACGCCGGACCCGACTTCACGATTTCAGCCGACGAGGCCGATCCAACGGGCCGAAAGCTCAAGGGCGTGTTCATCCGCCGCAAGACCCAAACCGGTGAGACGGTGGTGACGGCCACCGAAGGCGTCCTGGCCCTTAAACCCGATCGTAAGACCACCGAACTGCGGCTGGGCGGCGGGATGATTCTCGCCGACGCTGGGCAGGGGACCTCGCGGCTGTTGAGGTTCGGTGATTTCACCTATCAGGAGGTTATCGCCGGCGCCGAGGCGCTCCGTCCACGCGGCGGGGACGAGCAAGAACTGACGCTTCCAGAACTGCTCAGCGAAAGCCAGCGCCCGGACGCCCTGATACCCAGGCGCGTGCTGCAAGCGGAACTCTACGCGCGGCTGGCCAGATCCTTCGCCATCCCGCTTTTGCCGCTGCTGGCCCTGCCGCTGGCCATGGCCGCCAAACGCGGCCGACGCGCTCCGGGCATGATCATCGGCGCCATCCTGCTGGTGACCTTTCACCATGGAGTCACTTTGGCCAAGGGCTTCGCGGTCCAGGGATTGCTCGATCCCCTGGCCGCCATGGGGGGCCTGTACGCCGCGCTGGCGCTGGTGTCGCTCTGGCTGTTTCTGTCAAGCCGTCGGCGCCCCGGGGAGACACCGATTTCCGGGTTCTTCATGCGCCTGGAGTCGTTGTTCGAACGGCGCACAAAGGTCGCCGCAAAACCCAAAGCCGCCGGCGGCGTCGTCAGCCTGTCGGCCTATTTGACCCGCATCATGGCGGTACGCACCGGCGCCGCGGCCCTGGCGCTGATCGGTCTGTTGCAACTGATTGACCTTCTCGAACGCACCACCGGCATACTGGAGCGCGGCGGCGTGGCCGACATCGGTCGCTATATGGTCCTGCGCATGCCGTTCCTGTTCCAGGAGGTGGCGCCGTTCGCGGTGCTCGGCGGAGCGATCTTCACCTTCAGCCAGCTTTCACGCAGCAGCGAACTGGTGGTGATGCGAATCTCCGGCCTGTCGCTGTTCCAGATCTTTGCGCGCACCGTGCCGGTGGCTCTGGCGGTGGCGGCCCTGGATATCGGGATCACCGATCAGGTCACACCCCGGGCCGAACAGGCCCTGGCGACCTGGTGGAATAATTCCGCGCCCGGCGCGGCGACGACGCCCGGCGCGCCGCGCTGGTTCCGCATCGACGGAAACGTGGTCATGGTCCGGTCGGCGACGCCAAACGGCGCGATGCTACGAGGGGTTTCAATCTATGAACGCGACGACCGGCGGGCGCTCACACGCCGGATTCAGGCCGCCAACGCCGTATGGGGGCCGGGAGGATGGCGGCTGCACGACGCCGCTATCACCGATATGGGTGTCCAGCGAGCAACAATGATAAGTGTCGCGGAAACCCAATGGCGAACCACGCTGCGTCCCGCCGACACGGCCCGCCTGTTCGCGGCCGCCTATGAAATCACCTCCGAGACGGCGTTTCGCTCGCTGTTTGGCGAAGGGCCGGTGGATCGCAGCCCAAGTCAGATCAAGACCCGACTGTATCGAACTCTAGCGGAGGGGCTGGCGCCGATCATCATGCTGCTACTGGCCCTGCCCACGGCTCTCGGTCACTCGCGCAGCAACCGCACCGCGCCGATCGTCTTTGGACTGGGCTGCGGCCTGCTCTATCTGGTCAGCGACGGGCTGCTGACGGCGATGGGGTCGACCGGAATACTACCTCCGCTGATAGCCGCGTGGGGAGCGCCGGTGGCGTTCGCGGCCGGAGCGATCAGCATCCTGCTGTATGCGGAAGGGTAGTCGTGGCTGTTGAAATCATCCCGGTCGAGAGCAAGGCGGAACTAGAACGCTTCATACGGCTGCCCATGCGTCTTTCAGCCCAGGATCCCGCCTGGGTGGCGCCGCTGATGTTCGAACGCCGCGAGGCCCTTTCCAGGAAAATCAATCCGTTCTTCCAGCACGCCGACGCCCAGTTCTGGCTGGCGCGTAAGGACGGTCGGGACGTCGGCCGGATCAGCGCCCAGATCGACTATCTGGCCAGGACCGATCCGGCGGCGCCCGCCGGCTATTTCGGCATGATCGCCGCCGAGGACGACGCCGAGGTGTTCACCGCGCTGTTCAAGACCGCCGAGGACTGGCTGCGCGACCGGGGTCGGACCCAGGCCCTCGGACCGTTCAACCTGTCCGTCAACGAGGAAGTCGGCCTGCTGATCGATGGCTTCGACACCCCCCCCATGGTCATGATGGGCCATGATCAGCCGTTCACCGCCCGTCGGATCGAGGAGCAGGGCTACGCCAAGGCCAAGGATATGTTCGCCTATATTTCCGAGGCGTTCCTGTTCAGCGATCGCGTGGAAGCCCGCCTGAAGCGCCCCCTGCCGGCGGGCATGGTGCTGCGGCAGGTCCGCATGAACAGGTTCGACGAGGAAATCCGCATCCTGTCGGATATTCTCAACGACGCCTGGTCGGAGAACTGGGGCGCGGCGCCGATCACCGAAGCCGAAACCAAGCATCTTGGCGAGTCGCTGAAACTGATTCTGATCCCCAAGTGGATTTGGTTCGTGGAAATCGATGGCGAGCCGGCGGCGTTCGTCGTGCTGTTGCCGGATCTCAATGACGCCACCCGCGACCTGAAGGGCAGCCTGTTGCCGTTCGGATGGGCCAAGCTGATCTGGCGGCTGAAATTGCAGCCGATCCGGCGCGGCCGCGTGCCCCTGATGGGCGTGCGCAAGCGCTACGCCCGCGACCGGCGCGGGGGCCTGGCGCCGTTCGTGCTGATCGACGCGATTCGGCGGGAATCCGTCAAACAGGGCCTGCAGGCAGCGGAATATTCCTGGATCCTCGAGGACAACAAGCCGATGCGGCATATCCTCGAAGGCCTCAACGCGCGGATTTATAAAACCTACAGGGTTTACGGGAAGCAGATCGCTCCAATTCGCACCCTGAGCCAAGAAGAAACAGCTTTCGACCGAGCCGGCGGTGGAAAAACCTCGAAGACATCAATGGCGATGTAGCCCCGCGACCGGAAAGATCGTTGACACCTTGACCTTACCCCTCCCCGCCGGAAGTCACGGCCACCCGGCGCTCGCTTCGGTGGACACCATCATCGCGGGCCTGGCGAGTGTCGGCTACATTGCTTCCCGCCGGATCGCCACGGCTCTGTTCATGGCCACTCACCTGCAAAAACCGGTGCTGGTGGAAGGGGTGGCCGGTGTCGGCAAGACCGAGCTGGCGCTTTGCGCGGCGGCGCTTCTCGGCCTGCCGTTGATCCGGCTGCAATGCTATGAGGGCCTGGACGAATCCAAAGCGCTGTATGAGTGGAAATACGGCAAGCAGCTCCTCTACACTCAGATCCTCAAGGACCACATGGGCGCGTCCCTGACCGGCGCGCCCGACATGGCCACCGCCATGGAGCGGCTTCACGGAACCGGCGACCTGTTCTTTTCAGAGCCTTTTCTGGAACCACGCCCCCTGCTCAACGCCCTGCGGGAGCCCGGCGGCGCCGTGCTGCTGATCGACGAGATCGACAAGAGCGACGAGGCTTTCGAGGCATTCCTGCTGGAGATGCTGTCGGCTTTCCAGGTCTCGATCCCGGAGATCGGGGTGATCAGGGCGACGACGCCGCCGGTGGTGTTCCTGACATCGAACAATGTGCGCGACCTGGGCGACGCCTTGAAGAGGCGCTGCCTGCATCTGCACATCCCGCTGCCCGACCAGGGGCTTGAGGAGAAGATCGTCGCCGCCCGCGTTCCCGGCATCGAGGCCAGCCTTCGGTCCGAGCTGGTGCGTTTCGTGCAATCGCTTCGCACCCTGGACCTGCGCAAGCTGCCGTCGATCTCCGAAACCGTGGATTGGGCGCGGGCCCTGATCCTTTTGCATGCCGCCGCCCTGGACGCGGAGCTGGTCCGCGAGACCTTGAACGTGCTTCTCAAATTCGAGGCGGACATTGTCGCCGTCGAGCCCCGGATCGCCGAGTTGATCGGCGTCGACGGCTGATCGGGGCGGCGAGCATGGAGGCCATGCAGCACACTCTGGAGAGCTTCCTGCGCGCCCTGCGCGCCCAGGACGTGCGTGTCTCTCCCGCCGAGGCCATAGACGCCCATAGAGCCGCCGCCAAGGTCGGCTATGGCGACCGGACCCTGTTCAGGGACGCCTTGTGTGTCACCCTGGCCAAGACCGCAGAAGAGGTTGATCGCTTCGACAGCTGTTTCGACATCTTCTTTGCGCGGTCGCCCTCAGACCCATCCAGCCGTGAATCCCCGCGCACGGAGATAGAGGCGCCGGCCGGATCGCCCGACCTCGCAAGTCAGCTGCTGGCCGGCGACGAGGCCGCGCTGGCCCAGGGGATGGAGGCCTCGGCGGCCAGGGTCGGCGCCGGCGAGATACGCCTGACCAGTCAACGCAACCTCCTGACGCGCCGAATGCTGGACGATATGGGTCTGCGCGAACTCGAAGCCATGATCCGAGCCCTGCGCGCGGCCGGTGGACCCCGCGACGAGGCGCTGGCCGATCGGCTGGCGGAACGGCGCGCGGCACTATTCGTTCAGGCCGCAGCGTTTGTGGAGCGCCAGTCGCGCCTCTATGCCAGCGAGAGCGGGCGGCGCATGCGCGATGCGCTGCTGGCCAAGCAATCTTTGACGGCGGTGGAACCGGAGGACTTCCGCGCCATGGAGGCGCTGGTTCGGCGCATGGCCAAGCGCCTGGCCACCCGCTACGCCCGCAAACGCCATCAGGCCCACAAGGGGAAGCTGGACGTGCGCAAGACGATCCGCCGCAGCATGGGTCACGGCGGCATTCCCTTCGAGGTGGTCTGGAAGACCGAGACCCTGCACAAGCCCAAGATCGCCGTGCTTTGCGACGTCTCGCGGTCGGTGGCTGCGGCGGCGCAGTTTTTGCTGTTGTTTCTCTACAGCCTCAACGAGGTGGTGGAGCGGCTGGACGCCTACGCCTTTTCCGACCGCGCGGTGAACGTCAACGACCTGCTGGACGACGAGAAGGTTGACGACGCCATCACCCTGGTGATGGCCCGGGTGGGGTTCAGACCGACCGACTATGGCCGCTCTCTGGACGATTTCCTGAGCGCCCAGGGATCGAAGCTCGACCGCCGGACCACGGTGATCATCCTTGGCGACGGCCGCTCCAATTATGCCGACCCCCGCCTCGACCTGATGCGCGCGATCACCGACCGCGCACGCTCGGTGATCTGGCTTAACCCTGAACCCGAGACCTATTGGGGCCAGGGAGACTCCAAGATGGATGCCTACGGACGCTTCTGCACCGTAGCCAAGACCTGCAACACCCTCGGCCAACTGGAGCGCATCATCGAAGATGTGCTGCGGACCTACATGTCGCGATAGGTGGGCCACTCTCGAGCCTCGTATATATCCACAGCAAATGAATGCGCTTTATCCCACCGTTTATATACACTCTGGATACTGATACGAATCCCGCAGTCTCACTGTTAACTGACAGCTTGAGATGACGATAATGCACATGACTACTGAACCCAAGAGCGTTTTACACGAACTCGACTTGCCGGGCGTCGACGAACTGCAAGTAAAAGCGGACCGCCTGCGCTCCGTCGCCGACAAAATCAGACAGCGAGAGCTGACGCACAAGGAAGCCGGTGATCTGCTTGATCTCGATCAGCCGCACGTGTCGGCGCTCATCCGCCGCCCCGGTTTCGCTGTCTCGATTGATGTCGAAGGGAGTGACGTCGCCTTCGATCTCCCGCTCCGCCGGGTCGCCTAAACGGCGGCTTATATTCGGCAGCAGCCGACCTCCAGCAGACTGCGCGGATAGCGGTCGTCCACCTGGGATATGCGCCATAGACTAGTGTAGTTATCGACGCGCCGTGCAGAGATACCGCCCAACTGGCCGAAGTCAAAGACGTGTCGGCGTTTGAGCGTTATCGTCCACCAGATAGTTCCACAAATATTTTTTCGAGTGTGCGGATTGTCACAGATATTCGCGATAGATTTTGCCTACACTGTTGAAATATCGAAAACTAATCGGCTCTTAGGAAGTAAGAACGAAATAGGCGAAATCATTCGACCCGTTTCCACTCAATTAGGAGGAGAGAGGATGACCCAAGCATTCACCAGACTCGCGACGGCTCGGCGACTGTTCGCCGCCGCCCTGATGGCCGGAAGCTGTTCAGCAGCCTACGTTCAGCAAGCTTCGGCCCAAGAGGTCTCGAAGGTCGAGGCCAAGCCGGCGGGCGTGGTCTCCGTGCGCGGCTTGTCGGACCGCGCGGGCCTGATGCAGGCGCTGGGATTTGCAAACGAGTCAAAGCCATTGGCGATGCCGATGCATCGCCTGCCGGACGGCAGCTTAACGTCCAGGCCCAGCGC
>JAYTXV010000041.1:0-3565 GCA_043742805.1 Caulobacteraceae bacterium
TACTCATGGATGGAGGCTCGGTGACATCTCCCAGTGTGGGTTTCTTTTCTCCGGCCGGGGAATGGGATGTGGAAAACCATGGTGTCGAGCCGGACTATGCGGTGGAGCAGGACCCAGGCGCGGTCATGGCCGGTCATGATCCTCAGTTGGAGAAGGCCGTGGCCCTGGCCATGGACGCTCTCGCCAAGGCGCCGCCGACCACGCCGCAGCGACCGCAGTTCCCCGTCTACAACTCACCAAAGCCTTAAGGGACATCGATGGCCGGTCCAAACACGCTGATATTTGTCGATATGCCGTCGAACGACCCGGCGGCGGCGGCGAGGTTCTACGCCGAGGTGTTGGGCTGGCAAGACGATCCGCGCTCCGTCGGAATCTTTCACCGCATGATGCCGGGCGGATTCTTTCCCAACAAGGACGGCTCCGATAGTCAGGTCGGCAATCTGCACATAGGCATCTATGATCCAGCCAACGCCCGACCCCACCCCTCGCCAGGCGGCGTGGCGCCGCGCTTCGCCGCCACCGAGGGCCGCAAGCCCCGGATCTGGATTCTGGTGGGCGAAGGACAGTCGGAGGCCGACATTCTCGACAAGGCCGTGCGCAGCGGGGCCAAGGTATTGTGGCGCGATCACTATTGGTCGGAGTTCAACGGTTACAATGCCGCGTTCCGCGACCCCTGGGGCAATGAGATCGTGCTGTGGACCCGAGCGGGCGTAAATCCTCAGGTGCCCCGGGATTTCACGCGGGAGTAGGCGGCTGGGTTCGTGCGCGAACCTTGACACCCCCACCCCCGCCGGGAAGAGTGATCACAGATGACAACCCTCCCAAATCCTATCGCCGACCCCAATGAGGCGCGCGCCTTTCTGGACGCCCATCCGGAAATCCAGTTCTTCGAAATCCTGTTTACGGCGCTTTCAGGCGTGCCGCGCGGCAAGCGGCTTCGGCGCCATGAGCTTATGGCAATCTACGAGTATGGCCGCTTTCTTCCGGGATCGGTGTTGGTTTGCGACGTCACGGGTCGGGACTGCGAAGACACCGGCCTGGTCTGGGAGGACGGCGACGCCGACCGCCTCGCGAAGCCGGCGCCAGGAACGCTGGTCAAGGCGCCTTGGCTGGGCGACGACATGGCGCAGGTCATCACCTCGATGTACGAGTTGGACGGTCGGCCGAACGATCTCGATCCCCGCCATGTGCTTCGCGGGGTGCTGGAGCGCTTCGCCGCCGATGGACTGACTCCGGTGGTGGCCTGCGAGTTGGAATACTACCTGATCGATCCGATCCGGACCGCCGGCGGTGGCATACAGCTGGCAATGGCGCCGGGAACCGGAGAGCGGCCTAGCCTGCACGGGGTTTATGGCCTGCGTGAGATCGAGGACTTCTCGGGCTTTTTGCGTGATTTGTGGGCGGCCGCCGACGTTCAGGGCGTGCCGTTGGAGGGGGCGATCTCCGAATATGCGCCCGGACAACTTGAGCTGACGCTGAAGCATGGCCCCGACGCCCTGCGCGCGGCCGACGAAGCATTGATGTACAAGCGCATCGCCAAGGGGGTTGCTGTCCGCCACGGCGCCGAGGCCAGTTTCATGGCCAAGCCGTTCTCCGACCGGGCGGGCAGCGGTCTTCACCTGCATGTCAGCGTCAACAACGCGGCGGGCGAAAACGTCTTCGCCAGCGAGGACCCCGCCGGTACGCCGGCTTTGCGGCACGCGGTCGGAGGTATGAAGGCCACCCTGGCTGACGGCATGGCCATCTTCGCGCCCAACGCTAATTCCTATCGCCGGTTCCGCGCCAACAGCTACGCGCCCGTGGCTCCGACCTGGGGGATCAACAACCGCACCGTTTCCTTGCGAGTGCCGGCCGGACCGCCGAAGGGGCGCCATATCGAACACCGCGTAGCCGGCGCCGACGCCAACCCCTATCTGGCCTTGGCCGCCCTGCTCGCGGCTGTCCACCACGGCCTGACCCATGCCATCGATCCTGGCCCACCGGTCGAGGGTGACGGTTATGCCGCCGCCGCCAAGAGCAACCTGCGCCTGCCGGCGAACTGGTTTGCGGCGGTCGATCACTTCGAGGCCTCGGCGGTGATGCGGGGCTATCTGGGTGATCGGTTCGTGACCATGTTCGGCAAGGTTAAGCGCACCGAACAGGACCGCTTCAACGAAGTGGTCTCGGCCCTGGACTACGACTGGTATCTGAAGAACGCGTGAGCGAAGCCCTCACCCATGCGCGCCCCAACTGATCGCCGCCCCAAATCGTCCCGCCGCTCGTTGCTGGCGGGCCTGGGCGCGGCCGCGGCGGGCTTGAGTTTTGGAGGGCTCGAAAGCTGCGCGCCAAAGGGACCCATCGGCGCCAACGGCGAGGAGATGAAGCTCAATCTCTACAACTGGGACACTTACACCGGCAAAACCACCCTGGCTGACTTCAAGGCGGCGACGGGGATAAACGTAAAGATGAGTCTCTTCGCCACCAATGATGAACTGTTTGCCAAGCTGAAGGCCGGTAATCCAGGGTTTGACGTCATCGTGCCATCGAACGAATACGTCACCCGGTTTCGCATCGCCGACCTGCTGGCGCCCCTGGACCTAGCCAAGATCCCCAACCGGGCCAACTTGCTGCCAGCGTTCCGCGATCCACCCTTCGATCCGGGGCGGCGCTATTCCATGCCCTACACTTGGCTGGTGCTCGGGATCGGCTACCGCAAGTCCAAGATCGATGGAGTTCCCGACAGCTGGAAGTGGGTTATGGACTCATCCCGCTATTCGGGCCGGATCGGGGTGTTTTCCGAGGCCGATGACATGATCGAACTGGGGGCCAAATATCTTGGTCATTCAGTGCGTAACATTCCGGTGAGCGTCATCGATCAGGTCGCCGAAATGTGGATTCGCCAGAAACCCAGCATCAAGATCTTTCACCATGACGAAGGCCAGGATCTGCTGCTGTCGGGCGAGATCGACATCGTCATGGAATACAACGGCGACATCGCCCAGGTAATGACCGAGGATCCGGACCTCGATTTCGTGGTGCCCCGGGAGGGCAGCATCATCAATTCCGATTCCCTATGCATTCCCAAGGGAGCGCCGCGGCCCGACAATGCCCACAAGTTCATCAACTTCCTGTTGGACGGCAAGGTCGGAGCCGGCGTCTACAACACCATCAAATACCCGACCCCCAACGCCGCCGCCCTGGCCCTGATGCCGGCCGACTATCGCGACAACCGCGTGATCTTCCCGCCGGCGGACGTCATGGCGAAGTGCGAATACGCCGATTTCGAGGGCCTGGAGCGCGCCCACCTGTTCGACGAAACCGTGACGCGGATCTTCGCCGCGTGACCATCCCGGACAGACCCCATGAATGAGAGTTGGACCAAGGCCAAGGCGGTGTTCGCGTCTCTGGCCACGCCGCCGATTTTCTGGCTGCTCGCCTTCTTCCTCGTGCCTCTCGCCATAATCTGGGGCTACAGTTTTGGAGAGAACAAGAGCCTGACGGAAATCGCCGTCAACGGCACCTTCAGCAACTACGCTCACGCGATCAAACCGCTCTATCTGGGCATCATCTTCAAGTCGTTCTGGTT
>JAYTXV010000042.1:0-4047 GCA_043742805.1 Caulobacteraceae bacterium
CGGCCGGCCTCGATCATCTTCTGATTGTAGTCGATCACCACCACCCGGGCCGGCGAACCGCCGCGCCGGGCCTGGGCCGCCGCAGCCATTTTCGCAAACCGACGGGCCATGTCGCCCGTACCCCCGGCGCAGTCGACAATCACCTCGCCGGGCTGGGGATTGAGACGCGCTGCGGCGGCGTCTTTCCACAGCCTGTGGACGCCCCCGCTCATCAGGTCGTTCATGATGTCGTAGCGCCGGGCGACACTATCGAAGACCCCCCGCACGAGACCCGGCTTGTCGACCGGATCGACGTCACGATACCCGAATGTGGCCGCGTCTTCGCTCATGGCCATATCTTAAGGCCCAAGCGCCCGTGGCGCCAGCGGCGCTACCGGAGTAGGCAATCCCATGCCCGAGCTTCCGGAAGTCGAGACCGTACGCAGGGGCCTTGAGCCCCATCTGACCGGCGCGCGCCTCGTTCGGGTGATCGCGCGGCGGCCCGACCTGCGCTTCCCCCTGCCCGACGGCTTCGTCCAGCGCCTGACCGGCGCGCGGGTCGAAACCCTGTCGCGGCGGGGCAAATACATCCTCGCGCCCCTGGATCGGGGCGACACCTTGATGATCCACCTGGGCATGACCGGCCGGTTCGTGGTCGAGGCGGGCGGTCCGCCCCGGGCTCCGGGCGAGTTCGCCCTGGCCGCGCCGGCCGATCCTAAACATGCCCACATCGTCTTCGAGACCGACGGCGGCGCCTGCCTGACCTACTTCGACGCCCGGCGCTTTGGCTACATGGACCTGATCCCGACCGCGACGCTTGAACTCCACCCTCGCTTCGCGGCCATGGGCCCCGAACCCATGAGCCCGGCTTTCGGCGCCTCGCACCTTGCGCGGGCTTTCGCCGGACGCCGGCAGGGCGCGAAGACGTTGTTACTCGATCAGCGCGTGGTCGCCGGACTCGGCAACATCTACGTCTGCGAGGCGCTGCACCACGCCAAAATCTCGCCCTTCAAGCCGGCCGCCGAGATCGGGACACTGAAGCTGGCGGCGCTGCATGGCGCGATCACCATGGTGCTTGAGGCGGCGATCACGGCGGGAGGATCGACATTGCGCGATTATGCTGGGGTCGACGGCGCCATGGGCTATTTCCAGCATGACTTCCGGGTCTACGGCCGCGAGGGTGAACCCTGCCCGACGCCACGCTGCCAGGGCGTGATCGCCCGCACGGCGCAGGCGGGCCGCTCCACTTTCCATTGCCCGGTCTGTCAGAAGTGACGCGCCGCCGCGCCGCCGTGCTGGCCGTCGCCCTGAGCTTGCTGGCCGGAGCCGCCCGAGCCGCGCCCCCGGTATGGACCATTCACGGCTCCCGGGGAGTGGTGGTGGTGTTCGGCTCGGTCCACCTGTTGCCCAAGGGCCTGGACTGGCGCCCCCCCGCGCTAGAGGACGCACTCGCGCGCGCCGGCGATCTGTGGTTCGAACTCCCCATCGACCAAGCCACGGACGCGGCCGCCGCGCGGTTGACTAATCGCCTCGGCCGGCTTCCGCCGGGCGACAGCCTATGGAGTCACGTGACCGCCGATCAACACGCCCGGCTGGAAGCCGCCGCCGAGATCGTCGGGCTGGATCCGCGAATATTGACGCCGTTGCGACCATGGATGGCTGAAATCGCCCTGGAGCTGGCCGCCGACACCCGGTCTGGAGGACTTGTTTCGGAGGGGGTCGAGACCCGGATCCAGGACGAGGCCCCCAGTGGCGCGCGGCGGCACGGGCTTGAGACTGCGGCTCAGCAGATCGGCTTTCTGGCAGGAAGCGCGCCGGCCGATCAAATCGCCTCGCTAGACGAGACCGCGCGCCAACTGATCGCCGACGGCAGCACCTATGATCGAACTGTCAGGGCCTGGATGGCGGGAGATATCGTCGGCCTGCGGCGCGACGATCTGGTCCCTTTGGAGGCGGTGGCGCCCGCGATTTACCGTCGCCTGATCGCGGAACGAAATCGCCGATGGGCGCGCATCATTCGTCGCCTAGCGCGCAACCCCGGCGTTACGGTGGTGGTCGTGGGCGCCGGCCATCTGATAGGACCCGATGGCGTGCCGGCGCTTCTTCGGGCCGACGGACTGGTGGTCGACGGTCCTGCGGAGGGCTCCTGAGCGAGGCGTAAAAATCCCCATGACGCCCGCATTGACCACCCGTCGACCATCCCCTATACCGCCGCCTCCCGTTTTTTATGACCGCGGGCCCGGCTGGCCGGGGCGGTCACCCGAAAGTTGAACGACCATGGCCAATAATCCCGGCGCCAAGAAAGCCATCCGCAAGATCGAGCGCCGCACAGAAGTAAACAAGTCGCGCCGTTCGCGCGTCAGGACGTTTTTGCGCAAGTTCGACGAGGCCGTCGAGGCCGGTGACGCCACCGCCGCGAAGACCGCCTTCACCACCGCCCAGAGCGAGCTGATGAGGGCCGTCGGCAAGGGTGTAGTCCATAGGAACACCGGTGCGCGCAAGGTGTCCCGCCTACACCGTCAGCTGAAGAAAATGGGCACTGCCTGAACTCTTCGCCTACATCCATAACTTATTGAATTTTATAGACTTAAGTGCACATACTTGTCCTTTGGACGGGTTGTACGCGTGAACCGACGCGAACAAAAACAAACCCCAAACCCCTAAAAATTTATTAATTTCAGTTTCCCTAGACCCTTCCGACGCTTGGCTGGAGTCAACGGTCAAAGTGGCCGCCGGACGCGGATTTTGGCGTTGACGGCGCAGCCCCCAGGGCTAGTCTGAACCCATCAGCAGTATCGATCTTGTACGGACGATTGATCACGACGGCGGGCCATGGTTGTCCGCCTCGCGAGGTCGTTTGGCCCAACGATTTCGCACGCCGGATCAGGGCCAGACATGGCCACACCGCGTCGGAACGGGGCAAGCAGGACCGGTAGCGCTAAGGGGTGTGGAGATTGGGATGAACACGAACTCGGCCATGGCGACGACGACCAACTCACCCGGCGCGGTCTGGACGATAGCCAGTCTGGCCCTGCGCCATGAGATGGGCGACGACGCCTTCGGCTCCTGGCTAGCCCCCGCCTCGCTGCACGCGAGTCCGGAGGGCGGCTTGTGCTTGGTCACGCCCACCGGTGTCGCGCGCGATTGGATCCGTCGCTACGCCTGGAGGCGGATCGGCGAGCTGTGGGCGGCCAACGACCCCGCAGGCCGGCCGCTATGCCTCAAAACGCGCCTTGAATTTGAAGCGCAGAATGGTCGAGACTCCAGGCCGGCGCCGGCCGAGGAATTCGTCGAAGCCCAGCCCGTGGCGCCCATTGTGGAACCCGTCGCCGCGCAACCGGGTTGCCGCGCCAGCACCCTTCAGGAACGCTACAGTTTCGACACCTTCGTTCCCGGCCAATCCAACGAATTCGCCCACGCCGTAGCCCGGCGGGTGGCCTCCTGGACCGATGGCCACTTCAATCCAGTCGTCTTCCACGGCCCTTACGGATTTGGGAAGACCCACCTGCTCAACGCCTTGGCCTGGGAGGCGATGAAGACCGCCCCCAACCGCAAGGTGGTCTACATGAATTCTGAACGGTTTCTGTCCAGCTTCATCCAGGCGGTGATGGAACGGCGGATGACGGCCTTCAAGGACGAGCTCCGCTCGGCCGACCTGTTGCTGATCGACGACGTGCAGTTCATCGGCGGCAAACAGTCGACCCAGGAAGAGCTGTTCCATACCCTGGCGGCGCTGATGGAGGACGGGCGGCGCGTGGTGTTCTCGGCCGATCGCCCGGCATCGGCCCTGACCGAACTTGACGCCCGCCTGCGTTCGCACCTTTCGGCCGGGCTGGTGTGCGGGATCGAGCCCGCCGACCGGACCCTGAGGCTCGGGATCCTCGATCGCAAGGTCCAGGTGATGGGACGCCAGCAGGGCTTTTCAGGATCGCTGCGGGCCGAGGTCGCCGCTTTCCTGGCTGACCGCTTCAGCGACAGCGTGCGGGAGCTGGAGGGCGCATTGAACATCCTTATCGCGCGAGTGGGCGGCGGCATCGGCGCGCTGTCACTGAATGAAGCGCAGGACGT
>JAYTXV010000043.1:0-3783 GCA_043742805.1 Caulobacteraceae bacterium
CTGGACGCCACCCGGACCGCCGAGGACGTGGTGCGCGTCACCGTGGCCGGGGCGACCGCCAACGCCTACGCCCAGGCCTGCGGCTACGCCGCCCAGGTCACGGTGGCGGGACGTTCGGTGGACCTGCTGCAGAATGCCTATGACCTGACCCGGATCGAGCGCGACGCCGGGGCGCTGTCCGACTTCGACCTCGATCGCCAGTCGGTGCTGCTCAACCAGGCCAAGGCGGCGGTCGGGCCGCTGGAGGGACAGAGGCGCGCGGCGCTGTTTTCCCTGGCCGCCTTGATCGGCAAACCTCCGGCGGAGATTCCCGCCGAGGCCGTCGCCTGCGCGGCGCCCCCGACCCTGGCGCGCCCCCTGCCGGTCGGCGATGGCGTGGCCCTGCTTCGCCGGCGCCCCGACATCCGCCAGGCCGAGCGCCTGCTGGCCGCGGCCACGGCCCGGATCGGCGTGGCCACGGCCGACCTCTATCCGACCATCAGCCTGGGCGGCACGATCGCCGACTCGCTGGTCTCCTCGGCCAGCCTCGGCAATTACAACAGCGCCACCTATTCGGTGGGGCCGGCGCTGAGCTGGAGCTTTCCCAATATCCTGGTCGCCCGGGCGCATATCCGCGAAGCCAACGCCCAGGCCTCGGCGGCGCTGGCCAGTTTCGACTCCACGGTGCTGGGCGCGCTGCGCGACACTGAAACCGCGCTGTCGGTCTACGGCGCCGAACTGAGCCGTCATCGCTCGCTGATCGACGCCCAGAGGGACGCGGGCGACGCCTATCGGCTGGCCGACATCCAGTTCAAGGCCGGATCGGCCAGCTTCCTCGATCTGCTGACCACCGAGTCGGCCAAGGTCACCGCCGATCAGGCCGTGGCGCTTTCCGGCCAGACGCTGGCTTCGGACCAGATCACGGTATTCCAGCAACTGGGCGGCGGCTGGGAAGACGCGCCGGTGGTGGCGCCGATGAAGCTGCCCAAGGGCTAGGCAAGGCGCGTTCAGGGTCGGAGCCGGTGTTTGGCCAGGGCCTGATAGAACGGCTCCGCCGCCTCGGCGATACGGGCCAGGTCGGGCGGCAGGTGTTCGCGGCGGACGGGCGGCGGTGGCGGCGCGAAGCCGGTGGAGCGTTCGACCGCGTCGTACCACGCCGGCGCCCAGGCGCCGTCGGTGGGGCGAGAGCCGGCGGGCCATGTCAGCATGGCCGGGAGGAAATCGATCTCCAGCGCGGCGCATAGCGCGCCAAGCGACCCGGCCGGGTCGCTGAGCACTTCGCGCGCGTCGATCACCGGCGGGGCCGCGCCGAGCCTTTGGGCCTCGCGGTCGAACACGCGCGCCAGCTGGGGAAAGCCGATGGCTTCGAGGCTGACCTCGTCGTGCTTGGCCGCGTAGGAGGCCAGCACCGCCTCGGGCTCGCGGATCAGGAAGGCGTTGCGGCAGTGGGCCATCCAGGCGAGATCGATGTCCGGGGCGATGTGGTGGGCCATGTGCTTCTGATAGAAGATTGGCCGGCCGCCGGGGATTGGCCCAAGCAGGGTCTCGACCACCGCCCGGTAATCGGTGGGCTGGGCGGCGAGCACCGCTTCGCGCATCGGGTGATCGGCGCCGCCGGCGGTGAGCCAGGCGGCGTAGAACGGTTCGTCGATCACCGCGGTGTCGGGGCGGTTCCCGAACGCCCGCATCATCGCCGTGGAGATGTTGCGGGGGCCGGACCACAGGGCGATGCGGATGGGCTCCGCCATCATAGCCTCGCTCCCGCCGCCGCGTCGGCGTCTTTCAGGGCCTCGTAAAGGGCGGCGATCCGCTGGGTCATCGGCCCCGGCGAGGCGATCATGGCGTGACCGTCGATCCGCGAGACCGGCGTGACGCCGGCCATGGTGCCGGTGACGAAGGCCTCGTCGGCGGTCTGGGCTTGGTCGAGGTCGAAGGCGCCCAACGCGATCGGGATGGCGTTGGCGCGGCACAGGGCGATGACGTTTCCGCGCGTGATGCCGTTGAAGCAGTAATTCCCCGTCGAAGTGAAAACCTCGCCGCCCCGGACGAAGAAGAAGTTGGTGGCGTTGCAGCTGGAGACCTTGCCCTGGGGATCGAGCATCAGGGCTTCGTCGGCGCCGGCGTCGATCGCTTCCAGCAGGGCGCGGATCAGGTTGAGGCGGCTGTGGGAATTGAGCCGCATGTCGAACATCTCGGGCCCCGTGCAGCGGATCGAAGTGGTGAACAGGCGCAGGCCCCAGCCCGGCGGCCGCTCGGGCGTCGCCTTGTATTCGGCGGTGATCGCCACCGTCGGAACGCCGAGCGCGTTGCGCGGGTCCTGGTTGACGTCCGTCTTCAGCCCCCGGGTGACCATCAGGCGGATATGGGCGCCGTCGGTCATGCCATTGGCCTCGAGCGTCTGTTGCAAAGCCGCCCCGATGGCGGCGCGGTCGAGCGGCGGCTTGAACGCGATGGCCTTGGCGCCCTCGCACAGGCGGTCGAGATGCGCCTCAAGGAACAGCAGCCGGCCGCGGTGCAGGCGCAGCCCCTCCCAGACCCCATCGCCCATCGAAAACCCGGCGTCGAAGATCGACACCATCGCCTCGGCGCGCGGCACCATGCGGCCATTCAGATGGATCAGCACGCCCTCGTTGCGTGGATCCTTCGCGTACTCCTGGCTTCCGGCCATGATCTTCATCCTTCCCGCTCTTGACCGCCGCTCATTCCCTCGGCACGGACTCGTCTCAAGGTTTTGGAGGATATTCCCATGAAACGCGCCGCCATCGTCTCGCCGATCCGCACCCCCGTGGGCAAGTTCCAAGGGGCGCTTGCCAGCATCACGGCCGGCGATCTGGGGGCGGTGATCCTGAAAGCACTGGTCGAGCGCACCAGGATCGATCCCGAGAAAATCGACGATGTGATCTTCGCCCAGGGCTATGGCAACGGCGAGGCGCCGTGCATCGCCCGCTGGTCGGCGCTGGCGGCGGGCCTGCCGATCTCGGTGCCCGGCTATCAACTCGACCGGCGCTGCGGCAGCGGACTGCAGGCGGTGATCGACGCGGCGATGATGGTGCAGACCGGCGCCGCCGACGTGGTGGTGGCCGGCGGCGTCGAGAGCATGAGCAACGCCGAATACTACACCACCGACATGCGCGGCGGGGCCAGGGCCGGGTCGGTGACCATGTATGACCGCCTGGCGCGGGGCCGGGTGATGAGCCAGCCGATCAGCCGGTTCGGAGTGATCAGCGGCATGATCGAGACCGCCGACAATCTGGCCCGCGACTATCAGATCAGCCGCGAGGCCTGCGACGAATATGCCGCCGCCAGCCATCAGCGCGCCACCAAGGCCTGGGCCGAGGGCAAGTTCGACGACGAGCTGGTCACCGTGTCGGTGCCGCAGAAGAAGGGAGATCCGGTGATCTTCGCCAGGGACGAGGGCTTCCGGCCCGACGCCACGGCCGAGAGCCTGGGCAAACTGAAAGCGCTCGAAAAAGACGGCGTGGTCACCGCCGGCAACGCCAGCCAGCAGAACGACGCGGCCGCCGCCTGCCTGGTGGTGGCGGAGGACAAGCTGGAGGAACTGGGCCTGGAGCCGATGGGCTGGCTGGTTGGCTGGGCGGCGGCGGGCTGCGAGCCCTCGCGCATGGGCATCGGCCCGGTGCCGGCCGTCGAGCGGCTGTTCGCCCGCTCGGGCATGAGCTGGGACGACATCGGCCTGGTGGAGCTGAACGAGGCGTTCGCGCCGCAGGTGCTGGCGGTGCTGAAGGGTTGGGGCTGGGACGACCGCAACCTGCTGAACGTCAACGGCTCGGGCATTTCGCTGGG
>JAYTXV010000044.1:0-2232 GCA_043742805.1 Caulobacteraceae bacterium
GCTCGTGTCCAGGCGCGTGGCCCCGCCCCGGCGATGCACGCGTTGAAGACGTCGGCGGCCGAGGCCCTGATTGCTCCGGCCACCTCCCTGCTGATCGACAAGCAGGAGGAAATCGCCCTGGCCTACGTGCGGCTGGCCCTGCGTCTCGACCCGACCCGCGATGAAGCCTGGATGCTGGTGGGCGATATTCTTTCGACCAACAACGACGAGGCCGGCGCTCGCGTCGCCTATCTGAAGGTCAAGGCGGGCTCGAGCCAATATATCGACGCCCGCACGAAATTGGCCTGGAGCTACCAGGGCGCCAAGGATCAGAACACCGCCTTGACCCTGGCCCGGGAAACCCTGGCCCAGAAACCCGACGATCAGGACGCGCTGGTTACGCTGGCGGATCTGCTGCGCGCCGATGAGCGTTTCGACGAATCCGCCAAGGTCCTCGACGGGCTGATCGGACCCAAGCCAGAGTCCGCCAACTGGCGGTTGCTCTATATGCGCGCTGTCGATCTGCAGGAGAGCGGGCGCTGGACCGAGGCCGAACGTGATCTTCGGCTCGCGCTCAAGCTGCGGCCGGATGAACCGGAGCTGCTGAATTTCCTCGGCTATTCCTGGATCGACCGAGGTATCAGGCTGCCCGAGGCCATGGCCATGGTCCAGAAGGCGGTGATGTTGGCGCCCCAATCGGGAGCCATGATCGATTCCCTCGGCTGGGGCTATTATCGGATGGGAGCCTACGCCACGGCCGTGGCCAGTCTCGAGTCGGCGGTGGTGCTCGAGCCGGGCGATCCGGACGTCAACAATCATCTGGGCGACGCCTACTGGCGCGTCGGCCGAAAGATCGAGGCGGGCTTTCAGTGGCGCCGGGTGTTGACCCTCGATCCGCCGGCCAAGCTGCGGGCGGAGGCCGAGACCAAGCTGGCTTCAGGTCTCGACGCCCCGCCCGTCGCCCCCGTTGTCGCCAGCAAATAGCGGGGAGAGCCCGGTGTGGGTCGAGCGTTTCGCCCCGGCGAAAGTGAACCTGTTTCTGCACGTCGGCCCGGTGGCGACCGACGGCTATCATCCGGTGTGCAGCCTGATGGTGTTCGCCGACGTCGGCGACGTCGTTCGGCTGGGGCCTGCTCCGGCCATGGCCTTCGGGCTGACCGGGCCATTCGCGGATGTATTGGGGTCGGCCTCCGACAACCTGGTCATCCGCGCGCGCGATCAGCTGATCGCCGCCGCCTCTGGGTCGGTTGCTCCCTTCGCGCTGGTTCTGGATAAGCGTCTGCCGATCGCGGCCGGTCTCGGCGGTGGTTCCGCCGACGCCGCCGCGGCCCTGGTGCTGATCGGCGAACGTCTGGCCGAACAAGGCAACACTGTCGATCCCGGCGGTCTTGCCTCGATTGCACGAACCCTTGGCGCCGATGTAACCGCCTGTGTCCCCTCGAAAAGCGTGGTTGGCCGTGGCCGGGGCGACGATGTCGTTCCCGCGCCGGCAATGCCTCCGCTCGACGCGGTGCTGGTCAATCCCCGAGCCCCATCGTCGACGGGCGCGGTCTACCGCGCCTTCGACACCCTGCCGGCCGGTCCAGGAGCGGACGAGCCGACGCTACCGCCCGCGTTCGCCTCTGTAGCCGAGGTCGTGGCGTTTCTCGAACAAACCCGGAACGATCTCGAACGTCCGGCTATGGCCCTGCAGCCTCTGATCGGCGAGGTGCTCGCGACTCTGAACCGGTCGCCCGAGGCGCTGTTCACACGGATGTCCGGCTCCGGCGCCACCTGCTTCGCCCTATGCGCCGACCAGACGAATGCGGATCGTCTCGCGGCCCGGCTGGCGGCCGACCAACCGGGATGGTGGGTTCAGGCCTGCCGATTCGGTGGCTGACTCCCACGCACAAAAAAGCGGGGATCCACCAGGGACCCCCGCTCTCTTGAGTCGGGAAACAGCGTGACCGGCGATTAGCCGTGCACGACTTCTCCGTGCAGGTTGATGTCGAGACCTTCGATCTCAACATCTTCGCTGACCCGGATGCCGATGGTGTATTTCAGCACCAGCAGGATCAGGAAGGTCATCACCCCGCAGTAGATAAACGTGGCGGCGACATCTTCGAACTGAAGCATCATCTGACCGACGTTGCCATCGGTCAGCCAGCCGCCCTTGGGCGCGCCGGTGGGGTTGATCGCCTTCAGGGCGAACATCCCGGTCATGATTGCGCCCAAGGCTCCGCCCACGCCATGCACGCCCCAGCAATCGAGCGC
>JAYTXV010000045.1:0-2100 GCA_043742805.1 Caulobacteraceae bacterium
GCCCAGACCCTTCAGGTCGGCCAGGTCTCCGCCCCGATCCGCACCAAGATCGGCCTCCACGTCCTGGCCGTCTGCGCCCGCCGCGCGGCCGGCGCGGCGGCGCTGGACCACGATCAGGTCGAGAGCCGCCTGACCGGCGAGCAGCTCAGCATGATCTCGCGCCGCTACATGCGCGACCTGCGCAACTCGGCCACGATCGAGACCAGGTGAAGAGGGCCGGGACCAGATGAAGAGGGCCGAGACCAGGTGAAGAAGGCCGAGACCAGGTGAAGAAGGCGCCGACCGGGAACACGGGGCCGCTCGCCCTGACTCTCGGCGATCCGGCGGGTGTGGGGCCGGAGATCATCGTCAAGGCCTGGCAGGCGCTGCGGCATACCGGCCCGCCATTCATGGTGGTTGGGGACTATCAGTCCCTGGCCTCGGCCTCTGCTGGCGGCGCTTCCATCCTCAAGGCCGTCAGCTCGCCTTCCGAGGCGGTCGATGGCTTCGCCGACGCCCTGCCCGTCCTCGACCTGCCGCTTCGCGCCGCTGTGGTCTCGGGCCAGCCCTCGCCCGCCGCCGCGCCCGCCATCATTCAGTGGATCGAGACCGCCGTCGGTCTGGCGCTCTCCGGCGCCGTCGGCGGCGTGGTCACCGCGCCGATCGCCAAGGCGAGCCTCTATTCGGCCGGGTTCAAGTTTCCCGGCCATACCGAATTCCTCGGTGAACTTACCGCGGCGGCTAGTTTCGACGGCGCGCGGGGACCGGTGATGATGCTAACCGCCGGCGGTTTGCGGGTGGCGCTGGTCACCGTGCACGCGCCGCTCGCGAAGGTGTCCAGCCTGCTCAGCGTCGGGGCCATCGTCAACGCGAGCCTGGTCACCGCCCAGGCTCTGCGCCGTGATTTCGGTATCCTGCAGCCTCGGCTGGCCGTCGCCGGGCTCAATCCGCACGCCGGCGAGGGTGGCGGCATCGGCCGCGAAGAGATTGAGATTGTTGCGCCCGCGGTCCGCGCCCTGGAGGACCTGGGAATCAACGTCACCGGGCCGCATCCGGCCGACACCCTGTTCCCGGAGGGCATGCGTGACCGCTACGACGCCGCCATCTGCCTATACCACGATCAGGCGCTGATCCCGGTGAAGATGCTCGACTTCTGGGGCGGGGTGAACGTGACCCTGGGCCTGCCCATCGTGCGCACTTCGCCCGACCATGGGACAGCCTTTGATATCGCCGGACGAGGCCTGGCGCGCGCCGACAGCCTGATCGCCGCCATCCGCCTGGCCGATCAGTTGGCGCGAGCCCGAACCGGCCAGGAAAGGTCTGCGTGAGCCTCGAAGACCTGCCGCCGCTCCGTGACGCGCTCGCCGAACACGGCCTGATGGCCAAGAAAGCTTTCGGCCAGCACTTCCTCCTCGACCTCAACATCACCCGCAAGATCGCCCGCCTGGCTGAGATCGCGCCGGGCGACCGGGTGATTGAGGTTGGGCCCGGCCCCGGCGGCCTGACCCGCGCCCTGCTGGAGGCCGGCGCCCGCGTCACCGCCATCGAGAAAGACCCGCGCTTCCAGCCCCTGCTGCAACAGATCGCCGCCGCTGCGCCGCCCGGCGCTTTAACGCTCAGCTTCGCCGACGCTCTTCTGGCCGACGAGGCCGACCTGATGGGCGGCGAGCCCGGCCACGTGGTCGCCAACCTGCCCTACAACGTCGGCACCGCCCTGCTCATCAAATGGCTCCGGCATTCGGCCAGCAGCTCGAGAATTTGCCGGGTGATGCGGTAACGTCGCTCGATCGGCTGGTACGGATCGGTGTTGGCGCCCAGGGCAATCGGTGAACAACGATAGCCCGGCTTGGCCAGCTCCACGCGCAGGAGTTCGACCGCATTGGTTTTGGCAAACAGTTTCGTTTCGAAATCCAGCCCCGGCGACAATTCCAGATAACTATGCGTGGGTCGGGCGAAACAATAAAAGCAGCCGTGCTCGCAGCCTCGATATGGGTTGATCGATTGTGTGAAGGGAATATCTGGCGAATCGTTGCGACTCAGAATCGAGCGCGCCGACTCTTCCGTAACCTGCGTGAGCGGATGCGGCGCGGGCTCACCGTTTTGAAACCAGCCATCGTCGAT
>JAYTXV010000046.1:0-4195 GCA_043742805.1 Caulobacteraceae bacterium
TCGACGGTAAAGCCAAAGTGCGTCATCAGATCGCCGATGGGGGCGGAAGCGCCAAAAGACCGCATGGCGATGATTTCGCCCTCGGCGCCGGCGTAGCGGTCCCAGCCCAACGGCGAAGCCGCCTCCACCGCCACCCGGGCGGTGACGCCTGGCGGAAGGACCTCTCGGCGGTAGGCGATATCCTGCGCTTCGAATAAGGCGAAGGACGGCATCGACACCACGCGCGAGGCGATACCTTCGGCCAGCAGTTTTTCATGAGCGCTCAGGCAAACCCCGACCTCGGCTCCTGACGCTATCAGGATTACCGTTGGTTTGCCGCCCGGGGCGTCCGCCAGGACATAGCCCCCCTTTGCCACGCCGGACGCCGCGCCGTGGGTGGCGCGGTCGACCGTGGGCAGGGCCTGCCGGGACAGGATCAGGCAGGTCGGCCTCCTAGTCTGCGACAGGGCCACGCGCCAGGCCTCCGCCGTCTCATTGGCGTCGGCCGGGCGGAGCACAAGCAGGTTGGGAATGGCGCGCAAGCCGGCGATCTGCTCGATGGGCTGGTGGGTCGGGCCGTCCTGCCCCACGCCGATCGAGTCGTGAGTAAAGACAAAGATCACCGGCAGTTCCATAAGCGCCGCCAGTCTGATCGCCGGCTTCATATAGTCGCTGAAGATCAGGAAGGTAGCGGTGTAGGCGCGCAGACCGGAGAGGGCCATGCCGTTGGCCGCCGAACCCATCGCGTGCTCCCGGACGCCAAAGTGCAGATTGCGGCCGCCCGGGGTGTCGGGCCCAAAGGACCCGGCGCTGGCGAACTCCAGCTTGGTCTTGGTCGAAGGCGCAAGATCAGCCGCGCCGCCGACGACCCACGGAAGGGCTTGCGCCACAATGTTCAGCACTGTCCCCGAGGCTTCGCGGCTGGCGACGCCTTTGGCGCTGGCGGGGAAAACCGGGATGTCGGTGTCCCATCCCTCGGGCAGACCGCCACGCCAGAGAATCCGCAGTTGCTCGCCGGAGGCGGGATCGGCGGCGGCGAAGGCGTCGAACGTCTTGACCCAATCGGCGCGCATCTTGCCGCCGCGATCGGCCAATTTCGCCGTGAAATGTTCGAGAACGCCGTCTGGCACAAGAAATTGCGCATCGATCGGCCAGCCATAAGCCTGTTTGACAAGCTTGATCTCGGACTCCCCAAGAGGATCACTGTGGGCTTTCGAGGTGCCGGCCCGGTTTGGCGAGCCAAAGCCGATCACGCTCTTGACCACGATGAGCGTGGGCCGATCGTCGGTGACGAGAAACGCATCGAACGCGCGGCACAGAGCCTCCACGTCGTTGGCGTCGTCCACCACTTGGGTCGCCCAACCGTAGCCGCGAAAGCGCTCGGCGACATCCTCGGTGAAAGCGATCTGGGTGTGGCCCTCGATGGTGACGGTGTTGTCGTCCCATAGCCAGCACAGGTTCGACAGGCGAAGATGACCGGCCAGCGAGGCGGCCTCGCTAGCCACGCCTTCCATCAGATCGCCATCGCTGCACAGGGCATAGACGTTGTAGTCGAAAAGCGTCGCCGTCGGCGTGTTGTGCCGGGCGGCCAGCCAGCGGGCGGCGATGGCCATGCCGACGCTGTTGCCCGCGCCCTGACCGAGCGGGCCGGTGGTGGTCTCGATCCCCGAGGCGAGACCATATTCAGGGTGACCCGCGCAGACGCTGCCCAGCTCGCGGAACGATTTGATGTCGTCGAGGGTGACGGCGGGGCGGTTGAGGGGGACGCCATCGCGATCCACCGCCTGGACGCTGGCCAGGTGCAACAGCGAATAGAGCAGCATCGAGCCGTGCCCAGCCGACAGGATGAACCGGTCGCGATTGGGCCAGTTGGGATTGGCCGGGTCGTAACGCAGATAGCGACTCCACAACGTATACCCCACCGGTGCCATCGCCATGGGCGCGCCGGGGTGACCTGACTGAGCCTTCTCCACCGCGTCGATCGTCAGCGTGCGGATCGTGTTGACCGCCAGGGTGTCGAGGTCCGCGGTGTCGGTGGGAAGCGCACTCATGGTCGATGTACTCCGTCATGGGCCTAGCCGCCGCCGGCCCTTGCAATAGCCTTGGCCTTGGGCCGCATGCAATCTTTGATGACCTTAGCGCACAGCTTAGGGGACCACTTTCGGGGGAAGCCCCGGCCACGAGATCGGTTGCCCACAAAGCGGCGATTTTCGAGTCGAATCGTCAGGCTGTTCTGGAACCAACGGCAGTGACCGGCATTTCACTCATGTCTCCCGGCCTGCTGTTTCGCCCCCCCCGACTGAAGGTGGGAGACAAGGCCCGGCCCGAGTTCTGCTCGGCCGGGCCTCCTTTTTTTTCGCCCGTCTCGGGTTGCATGACAGGGGCGCGGCGATTGACACGGCCGGTTCGAATCCGCTCCTACAACCCATGACTTTCGCAGAGCCGGCACGGCTTGACGACCCCGGAGACGAAGCCACCGCATTCGCCGCTGATAAGCCCCTCGAGCTTGATAGCGGCGCTCGGCTTCAAGGCTTGCGGCTTGCTTACAAGACGTACGGGACACTCAACGCGGACCGCTCAAACGCAATCTTGATATGCCACGCGCTGTCACTGGATCAATACGTCGCCTCGAGTCATCCGGTCAGCGGCCGTCCAGCCTGGTGGCGGACCCTGGTCGGTAAGGGCTTGCCGATGGATCCGGCACGCCACTTCATCATCTGTTCCAACGTCGTCGGCGGTTGTATGGGCAGCACCGGTCCGTCCTCGATCAACCCGGCAACCTTGCGGCCGTGGGGCTTGGCGTTTCCCGTGATTACCATTGCCGACATGGTGCGCGCGCAGGCCATGCTTGTGGAGTCGCTGGGGATAGACCGGCTGTTCGCGGTCGTCGGAGGCTCGATGGGCGGCATGCAGGTGCTGCAATGGGCGGCCGATTTTCCCGAGAAGCTATTTTCGGCTGTTTGCATCGCCGCCGCTCCGCGGCACTCGGCGCAGAATATCGCGTTCCACGAGGTCGGACGACAGGCGATCATGGCCGACCCCGACTGGCGCGGGGGCAACTACGCCAATGAAGGGGTCAGGCCGGAAAAGGGCCTCGCCGTCGCGCGTATGGCGGCGCACATCACCTATCTCTCAGAGCCGGCGCTGCACCGAAAGTTCGGCCGCGAGTTGCAGAGCGATGGTCTGTCGTGGGGCTTCGACGCCGACTTTCAGGTGGAAAGTTATCTGCGCCACCAGGGCGCCAGTTTCGTCGATCGCTTCGACGCCAACTCCTACCTCTACATCACCCGGGCGATGGACTATTTCGACCTAGCGGCGGCCCATGGCGGCGTCCTCGCCGACGCCTTCCGCGCCGCCCGCGACGTGCGATTCTGCGTGTTCTCGTTCACCTCCGACTGGCTCTATCCGACGGTGGAGAGCCGCTCCGTGGTCCGCGCCCTCAACGCCGCCGGCGCCCGGGTCAGCTTCGTGGAAATCGACAGCGACAAGGGCCACGACGCCTTCCTGCTCGACGAACCCGTGCTGCGCTCGGCGCTCGGCGGTTTCATGGCCTCCGCCGCGCAGACCCGGGGCTGGACGTGAGCGTTCCCAGCGCGAGCCACGGCGAGGTCCGAGAAGACTTCCGCGAAATCCTGCGCCTCGTGAGGCCAGGAACGCGGGTGCTCGACGTCGGCTGCGGCGAAGGCGCTCTGCTCGAGCTGCTGGTCGAGCAAAATCAGGCCGACGGGCGCGGACTTGAGATCAGTCCCGAAGGGGTGTCCGCCTGCCTCGCGCGGGGATTGGCGGTGGTGCAGGGCGACGCGGACCGAGACCTAGACTATTTCCCCGCCCGGGCCTTCGACTACGCCATCCTGTCTCAGACGCTCCAGGCGGTGCTCCGGCCAAGACATGTCCTGGGCGAGTTGCTGCGCATCGCCGATCAGGCGGTGGTGTCGCTGCCGAACTTCGGACACTGGAGAGTGAGGCTGGACCTGTTGCTACACGGGCGGATGCCGGTGACCGGCCTGTTGCCGGACCCGTGGTGGTCCACCCCGAACATCCATCTGTGCACGGTGCGCGACTTCACCGCGATCTGCGACGACCTGAACCTGCGCATCGACGCCTGCGCCGCGCTGGACACCGGCAAGCCCGCTCGACCCATGGATCCGTCGCGCCCGATCGAAAACTGGCGCGCCGAGGCGGCATTGTTCCTGCTGAGCCGGAAATAACGGTACGC
>JAYTXV010000047.1:0-1991 GCA_043742805.1 Caulobacteraceae bacterium
CATATGTATTTCACCCATTCCTTCGCCATCCACGCGGATACCGACCGCGATGTCATCGCCTGGTCCGAACACGGCGATCGCTTCGTCGCGGCCGTGGCCAGGGACAATTTGGCCGGCGTGCAGTTTCATCCGGAAAAGTCGCAGGGCGCCGGCGCCAAGCTTCTCAGCAATTTTTTGAATTGGCGGCCATGATTCTCTATCCCGCGATTGATCTTAAAGACGGACAGTGTGTGCGCGTCGTCCGGGGCGACCTGGCCACCGCCACGGTGTTCAACGACGATCCCGCCGCGCAGGCCAAGGTGTGGGCGGCGGCGGGCTTCGATTGGTTGCATGTCATCGACCTCAACGGTTCGGTGGCGGGGCGAGCGATCAACAGCGCGGCGATCGAGGCGATCCTGAAGTCGATCAGTATTCCGGTGCAGCTGGGTGGCGGCATCAGGACGCTCGCCGACGTGGAGGGCTGGATCGAAGCCGGCGTGAGCCGGGTGATACTGGGGACAGCGGCGGTGCGAAATCCAGACCTGGTCAAGGCGGCGGCGCGGCGCTGGCCCGAGCAGATCGCCGTGAGCGTGGACGTGCGCAAGGGAGAGGTGGCCGTTCAGGGCTGGACCGAGAATTCCGGCCTCGACGCCATTACGGTGGCCCGGCGGTTCGAGGATGAAGGCGTCTCGGCGCTGATTGTCACCGACATCGATCGCGACGGCGCACTTCTGGGTTTCGATATCGACGTGTTCGGCGGCATCGCCGATTCAGTGAAGATCCCGGTTATAGCGGCCGGCGGCTTGGCGACCGTGAATGACATCGTGCGATTGACAGCGAGGTCAGGCACCCCGATCGCCGGGGCCGTGCTCGGCCGCGCGCTTTACGCTGGAACCATCATGCCCATCGAGGCCCTGGCGGCGGCGGCCTGATGCTCAAGATCAGGGTCATCCCCTGCCTGGATGTCAGGGGGGGCCGGGTGGTCAAGGGCGTCCAGTTCGTGTCGCTGCGCGACGCCGGCGATCCGGTCGAACAGGCGCGAGCTTATGACGAGGCCGGCGCCGATGAACTGATGTTTCTGGACATCACCGCCAGCCACGAGGGCCGGCCGGCGATCCTCGATGTGGTGGCGCGGACGGCCGAGGTTTGCTTCATGCCGCTGTCGGTCGGCGGTGGAGTTCGCTCGATCGAAGGCGCGCGCCAGCTGCTCCGGGCCGGGGCCGACAAGATCGCGATCAATACCGCCGCCGTGGAAAACCCCGATCTGATCAGCGGCTGCGCGGATGCGTTCGGGTCCCAGGCGGTGGTGGTTGCGATCGACGCGAAGCGGACCGAGGATGGGGGCTGGCGGGTGTTCACCTATGGCGGGCGCCGTGACACCGGCATCGACGTGCTGACCTATGCCGAACAGGCCGTGCGCCAAGGCGCAGGCGAGATCTTGCTGACGTCGATGGATCGGGACGGCGCAAAAACCGGCTATGATCTTGAGCTTCTGGCGGCGGTGAGCGCGGCTAGCTCGGTGCCGGTAATCGCCAGCGGCGGCGCGGGTTCGGCGCAACATATGATCGACGCGGTGAAGGTCGGACGCGCGGACGCCGTGCTCGCGGCATCGATTTTTCACTTTGGCGAATTGACCATCGGCCAGACTAAGGCGGCCATGGCGGGGGCTGGCATCCCTGTCCGCCCCAGCTGGCCCCCGGTAGCTGCATGAGCCGGCTGGGGACCGTTCTGCTGCGCCTGGCGGAGGTGATCGCCTCGCGCCGATCCGCCGATCCCGCCAAGTCCTGGTCCGCGAGGTTACTGGCCGACCGGCCTCTCGCCGCGAAAAAACTGGCCGAGGAAGCGGTGGAAACCGCCATCGCGGCTGTTCAGGGCGACAAGGCTGCGCTGATCGCCGAGAGCGCCGATCTAATCTACCACTGGCTGGTGGTTCTGGAGGGGATGGGCGTCAGCTTGGACGAAGTGGCGGAGGCGCTTGAGGCCCGCGAAGGCGCGTCGGGCGTCGCGGAGAA
>JAYTXV010000048.1:0-2698 GCA_043742805.1 Caulobacteraceae bacterium
GTTTAGGGTTTAGGGTTTAGGGTTTAGGGTTTAGGGTTTAGGGTTTATTCTTCCTGCTCGCCGACAACGGCTACCCCGGATACGCCACCATGATCCTGGCGCCCGACACCCTGATCGCGAAGAACCCCGCCGCCGTGAAGGCCTTCATCGAGGCGACGGCCAAAGGCTGGCAGGACTACCTGAACGGCGACTCCCGGCCCGCCGACGCCCTGATCCTGAAGGACAATCCGGAGATGACCCAGGACGTCCTCGACCAGGCCCGCGCCAAGCTGAAGTCCAACGCCATCGTCGAAGGCGGCGACAGCCAGACGAGCGGCATCGGCGCCATGACCGACGCGCGTTGGCAGACCTTCTTCGACATGGCTTCCAGCAATGGCGTTTATCCGAAGACGCTGAACTACAAGAAGGGCTACACCCTGCGGTTTCTGGCAAAGTGACAGACTTGTCTCGCCCGTTTACGGGGGAGGGGGACCGCCGCCGGAGAGCGGGGGTGGAGGGGGCGACCGCCGCACCGAATGCGATCTTCGACCCTGACATCTAAACGCGCGAAAGCGCTACGCTGCGCTCTCACCAGCCAGAACTCATGCTCTGGTCACGCCTCAAACATCGTTGGCCCGGCATGCCTGTGTTCCGAAACCAGCACCCCCTTGGTCCCTACATCCTTGATTTCTATTGTCCCGCGGCAAAGCTCGCGGTGGAGGTCGATGGCGCGATGCACGGCGAGGATGCGCAAATCGCGCATGATGAGCGACGCGATGCGTGGCTCCGGCGCCAGGGGATAACGGTCAGTCGCGTGTCGGGGTCCTCAGTCTTTGAAAATGCGGGTCAAGTTGCTGACGCAGCCCGGCTGCTCGCCGATGCCCTGGTCGCCACGCGTGCGTCCGCCCCCTCCACCACCCGCTCTCCGGCGGGCGGTCCCACTCCCCCGTCATCTTCGGGACGTGGGAGGCAAGTTTGAGCACCGCCGCCCTCCGAGACGTCGAGGTCGACTATCCGCGCGGCCGGGCGCTGGGGCCGTTTGGGCTGTCCATCGCGGCCGGCGAGATCGTAGCCCTGGTCGGCCCCTCCGGCTGCGGCAAATCCACCGCCATGCGCCTGCTCGCCGGCCTAGAGGCGCCAACCCGGGGCGAGGTCGTCCGCACGCCCGAACGCGGCGAGACGGCGGTGGTCTTTCAGGCCGCGACGTTGGCCCCCTGGCTCTCCGCGCGCGCCAACACCGCCCTGCCGCTGGAACTGGCGGGTGTGGGCCGAGCCGAAGCCGCCGCCCGCGCCGACGCCGCGCTCGCCCGCGTGGGCCTAAAGGGCGCCGAGGCCGCGCGCCCCGCGCAACTCTCGGGCGGCATGGCCATGCGGGTCTCGCTGGCCCGCGCGCTGGTCACCGAGCCTAAGCTCCTGCTGCTCGACGAGCCCTTCGCGGCGCTGGACGAGATCACGCGGCGCGCCCTAGCCGACGACGTCCTGGCGCTCTGGGCCGAGACGAAACCGGCCATCGTCTTCGTGACCCACAATGTGGAGGAAGCCGTCTACATGGCCTCGCGAGTCGTGGTGATGACCCGAGGCCCCGGCCGAATCGCCGGCGAGGTGGCCGTGGCCGGACTCCTGCCGCGCCCGGCGGGCTTCCGCACGACGGAAGCCTTCCGCGCCCGCGTCGAGGCCGTCTCCGCCCTGCTGGCGCAAGGTATGGCGGCATGAGCAGGCTCGCCCAGACGCTGGCGCCATTCGCCCTGATCGCACTTCTGCTGGCGGCCTGGGAGGTCGCCTGCCGAGCGTTGCACGTGCCGGTCTACTTCCTGCCGCCGCCGTCAGAGGTTGCCAAGGCGCTCGCCGAAGACTGGGCCGCGCTCTTGCGCTCCGCCTGGAACACGCTGTCCATGGCCCTGATCGCGCTGGTCGTCGCCAGCCTGCTCGCCCAGGCGCTGGCCCTGTTCGTGGGCCTGAGCCCGATGCTGGAGCGCGCCGTGCGGCCGCTCGCCGTGGTGCTGCAGGTGACGCCCGTGGTGGCCATCGCGCCCCTGGTGCTGATTTGGGCCGGCCTCGACCACGCCGGCCGCGCCATCGTGGCCCTGGCCGCCGTTGTGGCCTTCTTCCCGATCTTCTCCGGCGCCGTCACCGGCCTGAAGGCCGCCGACCCCGATCTCGAACGGCTCTTCGACCTCTATGGCGCCAACCGCCTGCAGCGGCTCACGCGCCTGCGCCTGCCCTCGGCGGTCCCCTACTTGCTGGAGGGCCACAAGGTCGCCGCGGGCCTGGCGGTGATCGGCGCTGTGGTGGCCGAGTTCGTGGCGGGCTCCGGCGGCGCCCAGGGCCTTGCCTGGCGCATCCTCGAAGCCGGCAATCGACTGCAGACGGCGCGCATGTTCGCCGCCCTGGCGGTGCTGGGCCTGCTGGGCGCCATCCTGCACGCAGCCCTGGAAGCCGCCGAGCGTGCGGGCCTGCGCTGGTGGCGCGGCCGCTAGGGTGGGCGATCTTGCGCATGATCTCCCACGAGCGATCCTCTTCGACTTGGACGACACAATCCTGGCCGCCGGACAAAGGCCGCAAGTTCTGCTGGCAGTTGCTCAGGAGTTCGCCGCCGAGCTAGCTCCGTCAGCGCCATCCGACGTCGCCAACAGTCTGGAAGCTGCGCTTGAGACCTTCTGGTCCGACCCCGCGCGGCACAAGACGGCGCGGTTCGGGATTCCTGAAGCGCGCCGAAAGG
>JAYTXV010000049.1:0-5055 GCA_043742805.1 Caulobacteraceae bacterium
CCCGGTGCATGCGGGCCACCTCCACGTGGCGCGGACAGCGCGGAAGCGACTTGGGCTGGACAGGGTCGTCTGGCTGGTGTCGCCCCAGAATCCACTGAAGCCCAGCGCTGGAACCGGCGATCTGGACGCCCGACTGACCGAGACCCGGCGCCTCGCCCATGGCCCATCGGTGATCATCTCCGATATCGAGCGGCGCATCGGTACGCGCTACACCCTCGATACGGTGCGTTGGCTCAAGGCCCGCTTTCCAGGGGTGCGGTTCGTGTGGATCATGGGGGCCGACAGCCTTGCCGGGTTTCACCGCTGGCGGGGCTGGGCCGACCTGGCCAGGGAAGTTCCCATCATCGTGATCTCCCGCCCCGGGGCGGCGACGCGCAGCCGCTTTTCCCCCCTGGCGAGGCGTTTCGCGGGGTCTCGCCTGGTTCCTGGCGCCGCCAGAACACTGGCTGGGCGCACGCCGCCGGCCTGGATCTATCTGCCCGCGCCGTTTCACGCCGTCTCCTCGACGGCCCTGCGCGATTGGCGCCTGAACAAACCGGCGGTTCGTGCTATGGAGAGGATCGTCTAACCCTGCTCCAGGAGCATCCTCTGACCCTTGATCCCGCGCCCAGCGCGCAAAGCGAGCCAAGCACCGGCCTCAATCGTGACGAAGGCGAGGGCCGCACGCCTCTGGAAGACATGATCCTGACCCGGCTGGACGACGACAAGGCCCAGGACATTGTCTTCATCAATCTCAAATACAAGAGCGCTTTCGCCGACGGCCTGATCATCGCATCGGGCCGCTCGCACCGCCATGTCGGCGCCATGGCTGATCACCTGTTGCGAGCGCTGAAGGAAGCCGGGCACGGCCGGGCCAAGGTCGAGGGGCTGCCCGGTTGCGACTGGGTTCTTATCGACGCTGGCGATGTGATCGTCCACCTGTTCCGTCCCGAAGTCCGCAGCTTCTACAATATCGAGAAGATCTGGTCGGTAGACTCGGGCCATCTCGGACCCGCTCACTGAATCACCGGACGTGAAGGTCACGGTTCTCTGCGTGGGACGGTTGGGGTCAGCGCCGGAGGCGAGCCTGGCCCTGGATTGGGCCGCGCGCGCCACTCTGGGCGGCCGGCCCCACGGCTTGGGTCCGGTGGACATTCTCGAGGTGGAGGCGCGCAAGCCCGGCAAGGCCGCCGAGGCCGATATCCTGTTGGACAAGATCAACGATGACTGGCTGATCGCCTGCGACGAACATGGTCAGGCGCGGAGCTCGCGTGACTTTGCCGCCATGATCGGGCGCCTACGCGACGACGGCGTGCGGCGCCTGGTGTTCGCGATCGGCGGGGCGGACGGATTGGACGGGCGGGTCCTGGCGGCGGCGCGCGGTCGCCTGGCCTTCGGTCCCCAGACCTGGCCCCACGCCCTGGTTCGCGCCATGCTGGCCGAACAGATATATCGCGCGGCCACGATCATGGCGGGATCACCCTACCATCGGGACTAGAATAAGGCTCCCTAAACCGGAATCGGTTTGGGAGCCTTATTCTAGATTCAAACATTTTGAGCGCCACATTTGCCAAAACCAGCGCCCACTTTTCGCGTGGCGCTCTAACCGTGTTCACAGGCTCGGATTTTTATGGGAACGTCGCGGGTGAAGGCTTCGCGCCTCAATTTGGGCGCGGCTGAGGGTCATGGCATTTTGGATGCGTAGATATCTGTTGATCGGCGTTTCCGCCTTTGTCCTCGGCGCGGGATCGATGGCTTATGTAGGTCAGAGGGCGAGCGCGACGCCGCAGCCCCACGCCCAGACCTATCATATGCTTGAACTGTTCGCGAAGGTGTTGGACACCGTCGAGCGGCAGTATGTTTCCCCCGTCGATGACAAGAAGCTGATCGAGGCGTCCCTCAAGGGCATGCTGACCTCTCTGGATCCACATTCGGACTATCTGACCCCCGAAGACTATTCCGAAATGCAGGACCAGACCCGCGGCGAATATGGCGGCCTGGGCATAGAAATCACCAGCGATGACGGCGCGGTCAAGGTGATCTCACCCATCGATGGAACACCGGCGTTCAAGGCGGGGATCAAGCCCGGAGACTACATCACCGCCGTCAACGGTCAGACCGTGCTGGGCCTCAGCGTCAATGAGGCGGTGAAGCAGATGCGTGGCAAAGTCGGCGAAGCGGTCACCCTGACCATCGCGAGAGAGAAAGTCGACCCTTTCGACGTCAAGCTGGTCCGCGAGATAATCGCGCCCAAATCGGTGACCGCGCGGGCCGAGGGCGACTATGGCTACGTCAGGCTGGCCAGCTTCAATGAAAAGGCCACCGACGAGACCAAGGCCGCCATCGCCGACCTGCGCGCCAAGAACCCCAATCTGAAGGGCCTGGTGTTCGACCTGCGCAGCAATCCCGGCGGGCTGCTCGACCAGGCGGTCGGGGTGGCTGACCTGTTCCTCAACGGCGGGGAGGTGGTCTCCCAACGCGGCCGCGACCCCCGCAGCATCGAGCGCTACAACGCCAAGGCCGGCGACAAGCTGGGCGGTTTGCCGGTGGTGGTGCTGATCAATAGCGGCACCGCGTCGGCCGCGGAAATCGTCGCCGGAGCATTGCAGGATCGCCACCGCGCCCAGTTGGTCGGACTGACCAGCTTTGGCAAGGGTTCGGTCCAGACGGTCATTCCGTTGCGCGGCGGACTCGACGGGGCGGTGAAGGTTACAACCGCCCGCTATTTCACACCCTCCGGCCGCTCGATCCAACGGACGGGTATCGAACCGGACCTCGAGGTGGCCGAAAGCCGCGAGGAGGCCGCGCAGGTGGCCAACAGAGCCTTCCAGTTCAGCGAGGCCAGCTTCAAGAACGCCCTGACCGCCGATGAGGGCAAGTCACGCGTCGCACCCCATTCGCCGGCCGAGGCGCCGCCCGCCGAGTTCGACGAGAAAAAGGGCGACTTTCAGCTCTCCCGGGCTCTGGACGTCCTGAAGCACGGCTCGGTGGAGGCCACGCCGAAGCTGCCGAAGCCCACCGCGACCCTGGCCCAGGCGGCGATTCTCAGGGCGGCGCACGGCGCGACGGTCAAGGTCGGACCCGCCCTGCCGCCCGTCATCGCCGCCAAACCAAACTGAACGGGACCGAAGCGAAACACGATGGGTTGCGTTTGATCGATCATCCGGCCGCGACGACGTCGCCCCTTGATCTGACACGGTATCGGCCGAATGTCGGCATCATCCTGGCGCGGAACGACGGCAAGGTGTGGTTGGGCCGGCGAGTCCAGACATCGGGCCCACGCAACTGGCAATTTCCGCAGGGCGGCGTGGACGAAAGCGAGGCCCTTTACGAAGCGGCGCTACGTGAGCTTCAAGAAGAAACTGGCGCGACATCGGTCAGTCTGCTGGGCCGCACCGAAAACTGGATCGCCTATAGTTTTCCCGCCGGCTATCGTCGATCAAAGGCTGCACGGGGCTGGCTGGGGCAAAAGCAGATCTGGTTCGCCTTTCGCTTTCTGGGCGATGACTCCGAGTTCAATCTCAGCGCTCACGACCAGATCGAGTTTGACCTCTGGCGCTGGGCGGACCTGGACGAAGCCCTGGACAGCGTCGCGGATTTCAAGATTCAGACCTATCGGCAGGTGATCGATACCTTCAGGGCCGCGATCAACAGCCCGGCTGAACCTGCAAAGCCAGGCGACCCCGCGAAATCATGACTGCGCCCATAGTGATGGTCCACGGCGCCTTTTGCGCCGGCTGGGCGTTCGACCATTTCCGCCGGCCCTTCGAGGCGGCGGGCCATCAGGTGATTGCTCCGGACCTGCCCGGCCATGAAAGCGGCCCCGGCCGCCCAACGGTCGCGGGTCGGTCGATGAGTGACTATGCCCGCGCGGTGCGACGCGTGATCGACGAGCAGCCCAGCCCCCCAATCCTGATCGGCCACTCGCTGGGCGGCCTGGTGGCGCAGATGGCAGCGGCCCGGTCACCGGTGGCGGGGCTGATCCTGCTGGCGCCGTCGTGCCCCTGGGGAGTCAGCGGCAGCACCGCCGAGGAGGCGATTTCGGCGATCAGCCTCTATGCGCTGGGACCCTATTGGGCGCTACCGGTGGATCCGGACTACACCTCGGCCAAGCGCTATCTGTTCGACCGGCTGGGACGGGGGGAGCGGCGGGAGACTTTTGCCCGCCTGACGCCTGAAAGTGGTCGGGCGCTCTGGGAGACGCTAAACTGGTGGCTCGATCCGTTCGCCGCCACCCACGTGAGAGCCGGCGCGATCCGGGCGCCGGTCCTGGCGATCGCCGGCGGGCTCGACGCCATTCACCCGCCCGCCACCGTCCGCGCCATCGCCAGCCGCCTGGGCGGAGAGACCCTGGTGTTCCCGGACATGAGCCACTGGCTGGTGGGTGAACCGGGCTGGGAGCGGGTAGCGGCGGCCTGTCTCGAGTGGATCGAGACCCTCAAGTGCCGCCAAGCCGCCTGATCAGCCTGGGGTCTTACTGATACTGTAGAGCAGGGTCGAGGTGTCGGCGTTCTTCTGGGCCGGCGTTCCATCGGCCTGGCGCATGGTGGTGATCACCACCGCTTCATTCTTGCCGTCGGCGGTGTGTTCCCAGGACCGGGTGGTGAATTCCCGGCCGGCGCTGACGTTCTTGTCGTTGCGATACAGGGTCCAGCCGTGGGTCAGGACCGCCCAGTTGTGGAGGGCGATGACCAACGGCTTAGCGGGGGCTTCCAGGTCGATCGGATGCACCAGGTCGACGTGGCACTGGGTCGGATTGAAACCCGGGGCCAGAATGGTGAACTGGTAGGTGGGCTGCTTCAGGACAAAATTATCGCCGGATTTACGGTAGCCCGCCGATTTGGCGATCTTCTCAAGATTGCCACCGTTGGCGGCCGGAATGCAGACGTTTTCGAGCACGTTCATGATGGCGATCGCGACCGGATCGGTGGGCGCGGGAGGCGGCGGAGGCGGGGCTTCGGCGACGACGGCCGGTGGGGCTGGCGGAGGCGTCGCCGCGGCCGCCGCGGGAGCGGGCATCGGAGCCACGGGGGCGGCTTCCATCGGAGCCGGGGCCGCGGGTGTCTGATTGGCCGG
>JAYTXV010000050.1:0-5386 GCA_043742805.1 Caulobacteraceae bacterium
TTTGGAATAGCCGCTGTCCTTGTCCTGGTAATATTGCAGACCGGCCAGATAACCCTTCTCAGCCTCGGTCAGGTCGCCCATCTGGTCGGGACCCGGAAATACCAGTGGCATGTTGACATGGATCGCCAGGCAGCCCGGCGGACGGATCACCCCGATCGCCGTTGTCACCGCCGAGCCCCAGTCGCCGCCCTGCGCGACCCATTTGTTATAGCCGAGCCGCGCCATCAGCTGAATCCAGGCGCTCGCGATCTTCGGCACGCCCCAGCCGTTGGTGGCCGGCTTGTCCGAAAAACCGTAGCCGGGCAGGGAAGGGGCGATCACGTGAAACGCGTCTTCCGCCCTGCCCCCGTGGGCGGTCGGATCGGTCAGCGGGCCGATCACCTTCATGAACTCCATCACCGAACCCGGCCAGCCGTGGGTGACCAGCAGCGGCATGGCGTTGGGATGTTTCGAGCGCACATGCAGGAAGTGGATGCCCAGGCCGTCGATCTCGGTTTTGTACTGTCCCAGGGCGTTCAGCCGCGCCTCTGCCCGCCGCCAGTCGTAGCCGTTACGCCAATGCGCGCACAGCGCCTGGACCTTTGCCAAGGGCGAGCCCTGCGTCCAGTCATCGACCGTCTCCTTGTCCGGCCAGCGGGTCTGGTCCAGGCGCCGATTCAGTTCATCGAGGTCGGCCTGGGGAATCGCCAGGGTGAAGGGAGTGATCGCGTCGCTCATCGGGGCGTGTCCTCGAAGGATTATGTTTCCCGTGACCCTGGCATTGGAGGACGCCGCGGCGCAATCGCCAGTGGGTGAATTCGAGCGCCCGCGAGGTGTTTTTGCAAGTGTGGCCAAGTCCGCCCCGGCCCCTTAGGGTCGCAGGTGATCGGCCCCACTCACGGGAGACGGGATGGACTCTCCCAAATCTGAACAACCTGGCCCGAGCCGGGCCAGGTCCAAGCACCGTTCCCGTTGGCCTCTCTACGCCGCCAGCGCGTCGCTGGTGGCGATCGCGGCCGCTGTCGCCGTCCTGGAGATCGCACCCCGGCCGCTCGCGGCGTCCTTGATCAGGGATTGGCTGCGAGCCAGGGGCGCCCGCGCGACGATCACGGTCGCGGCCCTGACCGACCATGGCATGACGTCCGGCCTGATTGTCGGGGATCCCCACGATCCGGATCTCGCGATCGACCGAGTGGAGATCGCCTACGCCTTGACCGGGCCGTGGAACGGCCAGAATCTGGGCCTCACGCCGCGCTCCGTGCGGCTGGTCCGGCCGCGCCTCAAACTGCGGCTGGTGAACGGCGCGCCCGATTTCGGGACCTTGAATGGCGTCATGCGGTGGGTTCAGGCTCAACCGCCATCGCGCCAACCCCTGCCGGACCTGACGATCGACGATGGGCGGGTCGAATTGCTGGCTCCAGGCGGTGTTTTGCGCCTCGATGGGCGGGGAACGTTCACCTCCAGGCGCTCCGGGTCGCTGACGGGCCGTATCGAGGAGTTCCGTCACTTGTCGGGTGGCATCGTCCTGGCCAGCGCCGGCGGCCCGATCCAGCTGAACGGCGACGGGCGGCGCGTCACCGGCCACCTCGCCCTGGGACCCTCCACCGCCGGCGCCGGCGACCGGCGGCTGGAGGTGGCGGCCCTGGACCTGATCCTCGACCTCCCCGCGCCGGACGCCTCCGGCCGGTGGCGCGGACCCATGCGCCTGGATTTGACGGCGGCCGGCGCCAAGGCCGCCGTTGGGGCCGCCGTTGGGGCCGGAGCCCCCGACCACGGAAACCTGCGAGCCCATCTCTCCGGCGCGCTCGACGCGACCGCCGAGCGCCAGAGCTTCACCGGCGCTGCCGGGGCCGATGGCGCCCTGAAGACGGTGACGGGCTCGGCGCTGGCGGTCCGCGACGTGGTCGCCGCCTTAACCTTGCCCACCGTGGTTCTGTTGCATGACGCTAAGACGATCTCGGCCCGCGCCACCGGCGAGGCCCGGCTTGCCATGAGCCGCCTGGTGACGGACGGGGCGGCCCTCTCCGATCTTTCCTTCCGAGCCACCATCGCCAAGGGCTGGCTCGTCATGCCCAACGGCGCGGGCCTGGGTGGCGGCGCCAGTCTCGTCGGGCAGGTCGCGGCGCGCGGTGGCGTCGCCCAGGTCGAGGTCTCGCGGATCGTGGCGGGCGTGCCCGTGGTTTCGGGCGAACGGCCCTACGCCGCGCCTCTGGCCGCTGCTCTAAAAGATTTCAGGGTCTTGGCAGAGAATCTGCACCTTGATGTCGCCGGAGGCCGAGGACGGTTGGTGCTGGCGACGCCAGCGCGCATCGACACCGCCTCCGGCGCGCGGCTGATGCTTTCAGGACAAGGCGCTTTCACATTACGGCCGACGTGGCTCGCGACAGGTTCGGCCAAGGTGGCCTTGGAAGGCGGCGGCTTACCGACGGCCACGCTGGCCGCCGACAATGGGCAGGCAACGCCGGCCGGCGCTCAGGCCCATGTGGCCGTTCAAGCCCGGTTCACTTCGGGCTCGATAGACGATGCGGCCATGAACCTCCAGGGTCATCTGCGCGCCGCTTCCGGGCATGTCCGTCTCGATCTGGACGATTGCGGCCCGCTCAGCGCCCGCCGCCTGGGTTCCGGCGACCAGGCCGTGGACGCTGTTTCCCTGCGCCTTTGCCCGGGCGCCGGTGCGCTGGTCGACGCCACCGCCGCCGCCTGGACCGCGCGAGGTCGCATCGAGGCCTTGAGAGGTGACGTCAAGGGACCCGCCGTCGGTGTTCGCGACACCGACATCGCGTTCGACGCTAGGGGATCGTCCACTGGTTCCCGAGCGGCCGACATAAGTCTGACCCGGGCGAGCCTGTTCGATCAATCCAATCCCCGCCGTTTCGCGCCGCTCGGCGTTTCCGGCGCCCTTGCCCTGGATCGTGACGTGTGGCGAGGCGACCTGAACATAGCTGGTTCCAAGGGGCATCATCTTGGAAAAATCAATTTAAATCAATCACAAAGGGACGGATCTGGCCGGGTCGACATCAATATCGACGGCCTGGATTTCGCGCCGGGCCAAAGGCAGCCGACCGATCTGACGCCTCTGGCCGCGTTGGCCAGCGACACCTCCGGTCACCTTGGGTTCACAGGTTGGCTGAGCTGGACAGGCAAGGGAGGCGTCTCCAGCGGCGGCGAACTGAACGCTGAGGCCCTGGCTTTCGCCAGTCCGCTGGGCCGGGTTGAAAACCTTAACGCCCGAATTCGTTTCAACAGCCTGACGCCGCCAACCACCAGCCCCGGCCAAACGATTACCGTTGCGGTGATCCAGACCGTGACGCCGCTGACCAACCTGACGGTCACCTTCAATCTCGATGACAGGGCGTTCCATGCCGAGCGAATGACAGCCGCCCTTGCCGGGGGAACGCTCGTTGTCGAACCCGCCAACATACCGTTCACGGCCAACGGTGGATTCAGCAGCGCCATGGTTCTCCATCAGGTCGATATCGGAACCATCCTCGCCGCCACCAATCTGTCCGACAAGGTCAAGATTCAGGCCAAGGTCGATGGGCGAATCCCGTTCACCATCGGGTCCGGGGGATTGACCATTCAGAGCGGGTCCCTGAAGGCTGACGGTGGAGGACGGCTGTCGATCTCGCGCGCGGCGCTTGAGGGGGCACCGGCGACGGCGGCCCCGTCGACCAGCTTCGCTCAGGATTTCGCCTACCAGGCGATGGAAAATCTGTCCTTCGACAGCATGGACGCGACCCTCAACAGCCAAGCTCACGACCGCCTGGGAATCCTGTTTCACATCAAGGGCCGGCATGATCCGCCGACGCGAACGCGGGCCGTGTTCAGCCTGCTCGACGTCCTACAGGGCAAGGCCCTTACCAAGCCGGTCGCGCTGCCCTCGGGCACGAAAATTGATCTGACCCTCGACACGTCGCTGAACTTCGGCGAACTTGTCAGGGCGTTGCAAGGCGCGTGGAACGACGCCGTGGCGCCAATTCGAGAAGCTCTTCCCGCCAGCGCGGCTCAAGGGACGAAAGCGCCGACGACAATCGAAGGGCGAACGGAGCATCGATGACCCGAGCTAAGACTGTCTTCGCCGCCGCCGCCGCCGCATTGATGCTCGGCGCGGGAGCCTGCACGCCCACCATCAATGTGAAGGTCGAGCCGATCAGTATCTACGCCAAGCTGGACGCCGATATCCGGATCAAGCTGGACAAGGAAGTCCAGAGCGCGATCCAACAAAACCCAAACCTTTTCAACTGAATTTGAGGCCCGTCCGATGATGCGCCGTGTTCTCCTCGCTCTCTCGCTCGGCGCCGCCCTGGCCGCGGGCGGCGTCCAAGCCCAGTCCTCGGTCGCAAAGGACGCCATCGTCGCCGCCAAGTCCGCCGGCCAGGTGGGAGAGCAGGGCGATGGCTTCCTGGGGCTGGTTTCCGGTTCGGCTCCCGCCGAGACTCAGGCCGCTGTCGCCGAAATCAACGCCGGTCGCGCCGCCGCCTATCGCGACATCGCGGCGAAGACCGGCGTCACCGAGCAGGCGGCCGGCGAAGCCACGGCTCGCCAACTGATCACCCGCATCCCGCCCGGAGGCTATTACAAGCCGCTCGGCGGCAGCTGGACGCGCAAATAGCCGCGGTGACGCTCAGGCGGTGACCGTCAGAGGCGTGACCGCCGGTGCGTCGACCTGCGCGTCTGGAAAGATGCGCAGGAAGTTCTCGCAGTAGAATTTGTCGCGGATCGCCTCGCTGCGCATGCCCAACGCGGTCTCGAACCGCCCAATCGGATTGCGGCCGCCCTCGATGTGCGGATAGTCGCTGGAGAACAGATAGAGATCTGGGTTGGATTGGTCGATTAGGTCGCCCACCGCCTCGAACACGAACGGTGTGAAAGCCAACTGCTCGGTGATTTGTTGCGACGGCGTGCGCCGCAGGCCCTGCAGATTGGCGTCGTTGCGGCTCCAATGCTTGACCACCCAGTCCAGACGTCTCAGCAGTTCGGGAACCCAGCCCGCGCCCAGTTCGACGCTCGCGCCGCGCAAGTTGGGATGTCGCTCCAGAACCCCATCCAGAACCATCATGGTCAGGAAGGCTTCCGGGCCTTCATGCAGCAGCGCGACATCCTTGGTCCGCAGGTTCTCGCCGCCGCCCAGCCAGTCCTTGGTCGGGGGCCGGCCGTTGTTCATCCAGGCCTTGGCCAATTGCAGGGGCGCGCCGCCGACGTGCAGCAGGAACGGTGTGCCGCTGTCCGCCAGCCTGGCCCAGAACGGATCCAGGTCGACGTGGCCGGGCGAGCGATCGCCACAGGGGCGGTGGGGAATCCAGACGGCCGACAGGCCGCTTTCGAGCACGAAGTCGAGTTCCGCCATGGCAAGGTCGGGATCGTCGAGGGGAACGACCGCCACGCCCATCAGCCGACCGTCCGCGCC
>JAYTXV010000051.1:0-14102 GCA_043742805.1 Caulobacteraceae bacterium
GCCCTATGTCTCGGTGCAGCGCCAGGGCCTGCCCACCAACGGCTTGGTCACGTCGAACATCGTGCATGAGGGCGCGATCGGCGTGCTGGGCGTGGACCAAGCTCAGTTGCGCCTAGCCCCCTACAAGGACTGGAAGAAAAAGGTCGAGGAGGATTGGCAGTCGAAGGGCGGCTGGTTCGGCATCACCGACAAATACTGGATGACGGCGTTCATCCCCACCCAGACCGAAACCATCGACGCCAAGGCCCGGGTGACTACCGACCAGGCCACCGGTATCGACATTTACGAAACGAGCTACTCCATCCAGGGCCGGACCGTGGCGCCTGGCCAGACGATCACAGAAGTCAGCCACCTGTTCACCGGCGCCAAGACCGTGCCGGTGCTGAACGGCTACAGCCATACGCTCGGTGTGCCGCGGTTCGTCGACGCGGTGGATTGGGGCAATCTGTGGTTCCTGACCAAGCCGATCTTTGCGCTGCTGGAGTTCTTCTATTCCCACGTCGGCAATTTCGGCGTGGCCATCCTGATGCTTACAGTGGTGATCCGCCTCATCACCTTCCCCCTGGCCAACAAGGGCTTCGAGATGGGGGTGAAGATGAAGAAAATTCAGCCTGAGCTCCAGGCCCTGCAGAAGCGCCTGAAGGACGACCCCACCGCGCAGCAGAAGGAGATGATGGCCCTCTACGCGCGGGAAAAGGTCAATCCGGTCACCGGCTGCATCCCGATCCTGTTCCAGATTCCGGTGTTCTATTCGCTGACCAAGCTGTTCACCGTCACCATCGAGATGCGCCACGCGCCGTTCTTCGGCTGGATCCACGATCTGTCGGCGCCCGATCCGACCACTTTCCTCAACCTGTTCGGGCTGATCCCGTGGGACCCGTCCCTGACCCCGGTGATCGGCGGCATCCTCGGCGGGTTCCTGCACGTCGGCGTTTGGCCGCTGCTCTACGGCATGAGCATGTGGCTGAGCCAGTCGATGACGCCTCAGACCGGTATCGATCCGACCCAGCAGATGATCTTCAAGTTCATGCCGATCATGTTCACCTTCATCCTGGCGCAGTATTCGGTCGGTCTGCTGATCTATTGGACGTGGAGCAGCCTGATCACCATCCTCCAGCAATATGTGATGATGCGCCGGTTCAAGGTCGACAATCCGATCGACGAGTTCCTGCGGCGGTTCTCCACGACCCCTGGAACCTCGGGGTGACCGAGCCGGGGCCGGACGCCGAGGTTTTCGACGCCGGTGAGATCGAGGCGGCGCGGGTGCTGTTCGCCCGGCAATGCGATTTCATGATGGGCGCCGTGGAGATGGACGGCCTGCCGGGCCCGGAGCTGCCCGAGGTGGCCTTCGCCGGGCGATCGAATGTCGGCAAGTCGTCGCTGATCAACGCCCTGGTCAATCGGCATCGGCTGGCGCGGGCTTCGACGGCGCCAGGCCGGACGCGGGAGATCAATTTCTTCCTGCTGGACGCGCGGCTGCGTCTGGTCGACCTGCCGGGCTATGGCTTTGCCCGGGTGTCGCGCGGGACGGCCCAGAAATTTCAGGACCTGGGCCGGGCCTATCTGCGCGGCCGGCCCAACCTCAAGCGGGTCTATCTGCTGATCGACGCCCGCCATGGGTTGAAGGACCCGGACGCCGAGGCCCTGGACGCCCTCGACAAGGCGGCGGTGTCCTATCAGATCGTGCTGACCAAAGCCGATAAACTGAAAGCCGGCGAAGCGCAGGCCATGACCGCCGCCACCCTGGCGGCGATCTCCAAACGCCCGGCGGCCTTCCCCCGGGTTCTGGCCACTTCGGCGGAGAAGGGCGACGGCATGCCGCTGTTGCGCGCCGAGATCGCCGCCGCTGCTTTCGCATGACAACCAGTCTGGAAACGCCTTGACCGACAGCCCCGAGGAAGCGGGCTGGGTGACCGCCAAAACCCTGGCTGAAGCCCTGCCCTATATTCAGATTCACGACCGCCAGACGGTGGTGATCAAATACGGCGGCCATGCCATGGGCGAGGAAAGGCTGGCGCGGCTGTTCGCGGCCGACGCCGTCCTGCTGAAGCTGTTGGGCGTGCGGCCGGTGGTGGTGCACGGCGGCGGCCCGCAAATTTCCCGGATGCTGGAGCGGGCGGGGGTCAAATCCACCTTCGTCGACGGTCTGCGGGTCACCGACAAGGCGACCATGGAAGTAGCCGAGATGGTCCTATCCGGCGCCATCAACAAGGAAATCGCCAGCTGGATCACCCAGGCTGGGGTGACCGCTGACGTCCGCGGCGTCGGCCTGTCAGGCAAGGACGCCGGCCTGATCACGGTGGAAAAAGCCACCCGCACGCGGTCCGCTCCCGGCTCGGACGGTGACGAGGTGGTGGATCTGGGGTTCGTCGGCGAACCCACGCGGATCGATCCCAAATTGATCCGCAGCCTGATCGATTCCGAGGAAGATGACTATATCCCGGTGATCGCGCCGATCGGCGTCGGCGAGGACGGCCAGACCTATAATATCAACGCCGACACCGTGGCCGGGGCGCTGGCCGGCGCGCTCAAGGCCCGCCGGATGCTGTTGCTGACCGATGTGGCGGGGGTGCTGGGGGTTGATGGCGAATTGATCCGCCAGTTGACGGTCGCCGAGGCCCGGGCCGCGATCGCCGATGGTGTGGCCACCGGCGGCATGATCCCCAAGCTGGAAACCGCCATCGCGGCGGTGGAATCCGGGGTCGACGGGGTGGTCATTCTCGATGGCCGACGGCCGCACGCGATGCTGGTGGAGTTGTTCACCGAGCACGGGGCGGGCACCTTGATATGTCCCTAGAGCCCCCGCCAGGCGAGGGGGCCGATCTGCGCCACGTCGAGACCTGGCTGTTCGACCTCGACAACACTCTCTATCCGCTCGAATCTGGATTGTCGGCGCGCATGACGCCGCGCATCACCGATTTCGTAGAAGCCTTGACGGGTCTGCCGCGCGCCGAGGCCCTGGCCCTGCAGAAGCGCTATCTGGCCGACTACGGCCTGACTCTGGGTGGGCTGATGACCCATCATGCGGTCGATCCAGACGTGTTCCATGCGGTGTTTCACGATGTGCCGCTTGACTGTATCGGGCCGGACCCGGCGCTGCGAGCCGCCCTGTGCCGCCTGCCCGGTCGGCGCCTGATCTTCACCAACGCCGACGCCATCCATACCGAGCGGGTGGTCGAGGCCCTGGGCCTGGAGGGGCTGTTCGAGTCGGTGTTCGATATCGGCTCGGCCCAATTCGCGCCAAAACCGTCGCCCCTGGCGTTCGAGCGTATTCTCGAGGCGCACCACATCGATCCGGCCGCCACCGCCTTTTTCGAGGACGCCGAGCGCAATCTTGAGCCCGCGGCGGCAATCGGCATGACCACCGTGCTGGTGGGCGCCCACGCGGAGGCTTCAAAAGCTACCTTCGTCCATTATCGTACGGCCACCCTGGCGCCGTTTCTCGCCAAGGCCCGGGTCAATCAAGGAGAGCCTGCAGGATGACCGAACCGGTATTGGCCGATCTTCAGCTCGAGATCGAAGCGGGCTGGGCGGTGCGCGACAGCCTGGGACCCGACACCCATGGCCCGATCCGCACGGCGGTGGAGGAATCCCTGCGCCGGCTAGATTCAGGCGAAACCCGGGTGGCGGAAAAGATCGACGGGGAGTGGATGGTCCGCCAGTGGCTGAAACAGGCGATCCTGCTGTCGTTCCGCCTGAACCCCAACCGGGTGATGCGCGCCGGCGCCATGGCCGATGGCGTCGGCCCGTGGTGGGACAAGGTTCCCGGCAAGTTCGAGGGCTGGGACGCGCCGCAGTTCGAGGCGGCAGGCTTTCGCGCCGTGCCGGGCGCGGTGGTGCGCAGAGGCGCCTTCATCGGCCGCAATGCCGTGCTGATGCCGTCGTTCGTCAACATCGGCGCCCATGTCGGCGAAGGCACGATGGTCGACACCTGGGCGACGGTCGGCTCCTGCGCCCAGATCGGCGCCGATGTGCATTTGTCGGGCGGGGTGGGCATTGGCGGGGTGCTCGAACCCCTGCAAGCCAATCCCACCATCATTGAGGACGGCTGTTTCATCGGCGCCCGCTCTGAAGTGGTCGAGGGCGTGATCGTCGGCCAGGGCTCGGTGCTGTCGATGGGCGTGTTCATCAGCGCCTCCACCAAGATCATCGACCGCAAGACCGGCGAGACCCACCGGGGCTATGTGCCTCCCTATTCAGTCGTGGTGCCGGGCGCGCTGCCCGACCCCAATGGCGTGGGGCCAAGCCTGGCCTGCGTGGTTATCGTCAAGACCGTCGACGCCCAGACCCGGTCGAAGACCAGCATCAACGAGCTGCTGCGGGATTAGGGATCATAGTCCCGTCCCTGCGGCGAAAGTTCTCGTCTCCGGCTTCTGCAATCGTGTCGATGTCCGAATAGACGGTGCGGGCGCGTCCGCGATATCGATCATGTCCATGGTCTCTCCCCGGGTTTGCGGCGCCTTGCCCGCCAGCTTAAGGAAGCCTCATGTCAAACCCCACCGCTCTCGATCCCATCGTCCTCGCACGAGATCTGATCCGCTGTCCGTCGGTGACGCCGGCCGACGGCGGGGCCATGGCGGTGCTGCGGCGGGCGCTGGAAGCCCTGGGTTTCACCTGCCGGTCGATGCCGTTCGGCGACATCGAGAACCTCTATGCGCGGCTGGGGACGCGGCGCCCGAACCTGTGTTTCGCCGGCCATACCGACGTGGTGCCGGTAGGCGACATGGGGGCCTGGACACAGCCACCCTTCGAGGCGGCGATCGAGGACGGGGTTCTTTCCGGGCGCGGCGCCGTGGACATGAAGAGCGCCATCGCGGCGTTCGTGGCGGCTCTGGACCGGGTCCTGGCCAACGGACCGCCGGCGGGATCGATGTCGTTGTTGATCACCGGCGACGAGGAGGGGCTGGCCGAATACGGCACCAAGGCCGTGGTCGCCGCCCTGGCCGCCGAGGGCGAGGTGCTCGACCATTGCGTGGTGGGCGAGCCGACATCCAGCGCCGCCCTGGGTGACATGATCAAGATCGGCCGGCGAGGTAGCCTGGGCGCGATCCTCACGGTCAAGGGAATCCAGGGCCACGTCGCCTATCCCCACCGAGCCGCCAACCCCGTGCCCGTGATGGTGCGGCTGCTGGCGCGGCTACAGGACCGGGTGCTGGATGATGGTTTCGAGGCTTTCCAGCCCTCCAACCTGGAGATCACCACCATCGATGTGGGCAATCCCGCCACCAACGTCATTCCCGGCCAGGCGGTGGCACGGCTCAATATCCGCTTCAATCCAAACCATACAGGCGCCGCCCTGGCCGCCTGGCTAAAGGAACAGGCCGCCGTGGCCGGCCAGGGCTTCAACGGCCGGGTGACGATGGAGACGCGCATCAACGGCGAGGCGTTCCTCACGCCGCGCGGCGCGTTCACCGATGTGGTGGCGCGGGCGGTGGAGTCGGTGACCGGCCGGGCGCCGGAGCTTTCCACCACCGGCGGCACCTCCGACGCCCGCTTCATCCGCGCCCTCTGCCCGGTGGTCGAATTCGGCCTGGTCGGGACGACGATGCACCAGGTGGACGAACGCGCGCCGGTAGCCGAAATCCACGCCCTCTCGGCGATCTATGAGCGGCTGATCGAAGAGTATTTCGCCACTTTCGGCTGAATCCGACAGCGGGTCAGGCCGCCTTGGCGATCTGCTCAACCCGCGCCCAAGTGGTCTTTACCAGGCTCGGCCTGACGTTCATCAGATCGAGCCAGTCCCGCATCGCGCCAGCGCCCCTCGGATCGATGTGGTAGGTGCGGCGACACCGCCGGGCTCCGAACTCACGCTTCAGTAGTCCACCGACATCAGACAGAGACCCTGAGCCGGCGCCACCGGGCCACAAGCGGCGCGGGTTCGGGCCGCGAGAGCGGCGGCGAGATCGTCGACCGACCATGCGCCCCGGCCGATCTCGGCCAGGGAGCCCACCATCGAACGAACCTGGCGATGCAGAAACGAACGGGCGGCGAAGGTTACGTGGATGTGCTCGCCCCGCCGCTCCACGGCGGCTTCGTCCAGGGTCTTGACCGGCGATTTGGCCTGGCAGGCGGCGTCGCGGAAAGTAGAGAAGTCGTGCAGGCCAACGAGGACCTGAGCCGCCCGGTGCATCGCCTCCGGATCCAGAGGCGTTTTCACGTGCCACACCAAACCGCGTTCAAGGGCTGGCGGCCCGGCGCGGCTGAGGATGCGGTAAAGATAGCGCCGGCCCAAGGCGGAAAAACGGGCATGGAAATCATCGTTTGCGAGTTCGGCGCTCAAGATGGAAATCGAGGCTGGAAAGAGATGGGCGTTGACGGCGTTCATCACCACCCGGGCGGGCCAGCCGCGCTCCAGATCGAGATGGATCACCTGTCCGGCGGCGTGGACGCCGGTGTCGGTGCGGCCGGCGGCGTGGATACGGATCGCCTCGCCACTGAAGCCCAGCACCGCGCGCTCGATCTCACCCTGGACGGTGGGCAAATCCGCCTGGGCCTGGAAGCCCTTGTACGGACCGCCGTTATATTCCACGGTCAGGCGATAGCGGGGCATCAGAGGAGACTCCACCCTCTGGCCAACGGGAAGCCCCGAAGGAAATCAGCGGCCTCCTGCGGCGCCCGCCCTTCGCGCTGCGCCCGCAGGATGCGCACCGCGCCGTCCTTGCAGGCGATCAGGAGCCGGTCATCCAGCGCCCGGCCGGGTTCGCCATCGGCGTCTTCCACCGCCGACAGCAACGCCTTTACCCGGATCGGCCCTCGCTCCGACGGCGCCATGAACCAGGCGCCTGGAAACGGCGAGAGGCCGCGAATCTGGCGATCAACCCGCGCGGCAGAACGATCCCAGCGGATGCGCGTCTCGGCGGTCTTGATCTTGCGGGCATAGGTGGCGCCTTCCTCGGGCTGAGGGATCGGACGGGCCGCGCCGCGCGCCACCGCCTCCATCGCCCTCGCCATCAGCGCCGCGCCGGCCGGGGCCATCCGATCATGCAGGGTTCCGGCGGTGTCCATGGCGTCGATGCGCAGGGTCACCGAAGCCAGGACCGGCCCTTCGTCCAGGCCCTCGCTCATCCGCATGACCTCAGCGCCGGTGACGGCGTCGCCGGCCATGATCGCCCGCTGGATCGGCGCCGCGCCCCGCCAGCGGGGCAGCAAGGACCCGTGAAGGTTATAACACCCCCATCGGGGCGCCTCGAGAATGTCGGCGGTTAGGATCTGGCCGAAAGCCACCACCACGCCGGCGTCGAGGTCCAGGGTGGCGAAAGCGGCGATCTCTTCGGGCGCTTTCATCGAAACCGGGGTCCGCACGGAGATACCCTGCGCCTCGGCGAAGGCCTGGACCGGCGAGGGCCGCAGCGCCTGACCGCGTCCGCGCGGCGCCGGGGGCTGGGAATAGACGCGGACAATCTCATGGCCGGCCTCGATCAGGGCGGCCAGGGTAGGGACAGCGAAATCAGGGGTGCCGAGAAAGGCGAGGCGCATGGCTCACCCCCCACTAGGCGTCCGCGCGGGCCGCTTTCTTGACCTTGGCCACCGCCCGTTCGCGCTTGAGCCGGGACAGGTGGTCGATGAACAGCACGCCGTTCAGGTGGTCCATCTCATGTTGGATACAGACGGCGTAGAGCTCGTCGGCGTCTTCCTCGACGGCATCGCCCTGGTAGTTCAGATATTTCACGCGCACCTGGATCGGTCGCTCGACGTCGTCATAGATGTCGGGAACCGAAAGACAGCCTTCTTCCCAGGGTCCTGTCTCTTCGGAAGTCCAGAGGATTTCGGGGTTGACGAAGTAGCGCGGCGTGGGGGGATCGTCCTCCCTAGCCAGGTCCATGACGATCACACGCTTGGCCACGCCGACCTGGATCGCCGCCAGGCCGATCCCGGGCGCGTCGTACATGGTATCCAGCATGTCATCCATCAGACGGCGCAGATCGTCATCCACCGCCTCCACGGGCGCGGAGACTTTTTTCAGCACGGCCAGGTCGGCGTCGACGGTGAGGATGCGGCGAACAGTCATGCTGCGGAATTAGGTGTGGGCTCGACGAGCGTCAAGGCCGGGGCCAGCTTGACCAGCGGACGCACGGCCACGTCGAGGGGCGTGAGTTCGGGAATCTGCTTGCCCTCGTGATCGACCTTAAGGTCCTCGAACCGCCGCGCCTGGGTGTGCACCTGGGTTTCCAGCGAACCGACAAACTGATTGTAGCGCCCCACCGCCGTCTCCAAACCCTTACCCATCGCCTGGGCATGGGCGGCCATGGTGGAAATGCGCTTGTAGAGCTCGCGGCCCAGCTCGACGATCTGCCTGGCGTTGAGGTTCTGTTCCTCGACCCGCCAGCCGTAGACCACCGCCTTGCACAGGGCGAACAGGCTGGAGGGCGTCACCAGGATCACCCGCCGGTCCATGCCCTGGGCGTAGAGATCGGGCAGGCGCTCGGCGGCGGCGGCCAGAAAAGCATCGCCGGGCACGAACATCACCACGAAGTCGGGCGAGGCGTCGAACTGTTCCCAATAGGCCTTGGCGGCCAGGCTCTGCATGTGAGCGCGTACGCTCTGAGCGTGACGGGCGTAGCCGGCCTCGCGGCTGGCCTCATCCAACGCGTCCTGGGCTTCGAGAAAGGCGTTGAGCGAACATTTGGCGTCGATCACGAACACCCCGCCGCCCGGCAGGCGCACCACCACATCCGGTCGCAGGCCACCGGCGTCGACCGTCACCTGCTCGTCGAAATCGACCTTGGCTTTCAGACCCGCCATCTCAAGCACATTGCGCAGCATCTGCTCGCCCCAGCGACCCTGGACACCAGCGCCCCGGCGCAGGGCGGCCGACAGCTTGCGCGCCTCGTCCTGCGTGGCCGTCGAAGCCAGCAGCAGTTGTTGGATCTGGGCCTTCAGACCGCCGGCCTCCTCGGCCCGGGCCTTTTCGGCGGCGGTGACCTGGACCTGGAACTTCTCCAGCGTCTCGGCCACCGGCTTGAGCTGGGCCTCCAGCTTGGCCTGAACCAGCCGGTCCTGGGCGGCGAAGGTCTCGGTGGCGCGTTTGACCAGTTCGTCGGCCACGGCGTTGGCCGACATCGCCGCCTGGGCCTTCAGCGTCTCCGCGCCCGAGGCCGATTGCTCGCGCAGCATCCGCACCTCGAGCATCGCCCGATCGGCCCGCGCCCGCTCGGCCATCGCCCAACCGGCGAGACCCACGGCCAGCGGCAGTGTGGCGAACAGCAACAACGAATCGGCGTTCATGGTCCGTTCGTATCAGGAGTCGGTAGTGGGGTCATTGGAAATGGGGCCCGGCGCCGGGCGGGCCGAAGGCGCTAGGTCTCCATCGATCCGGTCACCGGAAGGTGTGATAGTCGGGCTGGATCGCCGTCTTGACATCGAAGAGATCAACCGGCTTGGCGACCTGGGCGCCGCCGCCGTCCCTCAGGCCGGCCTGCGCGCCCGCATCGCCTGGGCGATGGTGCCGTCGTCGAGCCAGTCGAGCTCGCCGCCCACCGGCACGCCGCGGGCCAGTGAAGTGACCTGCACCCCCGCACCGGCCAGGCGATCGGCCAGATAGTGGGCAGTGGTCTGGCCATCGACCGTGGCCGGCAGGGCCAGCACCACCTCGCGGATAGCGTCGTCGGCGGCCCGGCCCACCAGCGCGCCGACCTTCAGGGCTTCCGGGCCAACCCCATCCAGGGCCGACAGCAAGCCGCCCAGCACATGATAGCGGCCGCGAAAAGCGCTGGCCCGCTCCATGGCCCAGAGAGCCCCGACTTCCTCGACCACACAAATCAGGGCCGGATCCCGGGTCGGATCGTTGCAGATGGCGCACGGGTCGGTGGTGTCCAACGCCCCGCAGACCCGGCAGGTGCACACCCGCTCGGCCGCCTCGGCCAGGGCCTCGCTTAACGGTTTCAGCAGCTGGTCGCGTCGCTTCAGAAGAGTCAGGGTGGCCCGCCGCGCCGACCTGGGGCCAAGACCGGGAAGTTTGGCGAGCAAGGCGATCAGGCGTTCGATCTCGGGTCCGGCGGAAGAGGCCATACCGATCTTCTAGACGAAGGCGCCGGCCAGGTCTCGCAGCCATGCGTTCACCGCCGGCTGGGTCGCCGTTGGCGTGGCGCCGTGGCGCACGATGATCAGGTCACGGTCCGGACAGATCACGATGTGTTGGCCCTGATAGCCATTGGCCGAGAACGATCCCTGTCCCGCCATATTCAACCACCAATGCGCGCCATAGTCGCTGCCCGGCTCGACGTCAGCCTGTTGGAAGGTCGGCGCGCGGGCGTAATCCACCCAGCCGGGCGGAAGCAGTCGCCGCCCTTCCCACACCCCATCGCGCAGATAGAGCAACCCGAAGCGGGCGAAGTCCCGGGGCGTACAGAAACAGAAAGATGAGCCGATAAAGGTTCCGGCGGCGTCGAACCGGGGCGCCGCGCTGGTCATGCCCAACGGCCCGAACAGCCGCTCACGCATAAAGGCCTCCATGCCAGGGCCATCAAGCCCGAGCGCCCGGGCAAGGCAGTGAGCGATGATATTGGTCGTGCCGCTGGAATAGGCCCAGAAGGTTCCTGGCGGTTGGGCCAGGGGCGCGGCCTCGGCGTAGGCGGCGACATCATCACGGCCGTCGCCAAACAGCATGGCGATCACATCGGACGGGTTGGCCGGCGTATAGTCCTCGATCCAGGCCAGGCCACTGGACATGCGCAGCAGGTGATCGAGCGTGATGGCCCCGCGAGGATCGCCCGGAGCGCGCCAGGCCGGCACGTCAGCCGGCGCGTGGATGTCGAGCCGGCCGTCGCCCACCGCGATCCCGACCAGGGCCTGGGTGATGCTCTTGGCCATCGACCAGGAGCGGCATGTGACCTCCGGCCCGAAACCGGGCGCGTAGCGGTCGATCAGCAACCGCCCGCCCTGGACGACCACCACCGCATGGGTCACGCCCAGGTCTCCGACCGGATCGGCGTCGAAGGCGCTATCGAGCAGGGAATGGACCCGGGCGCCGACAGCAGCGTTTGGCAGGGCGCCCGCCGGCCATTGCGTCGCCGGCCAGGCTGTGTCGGCCGGCTGTCCGGGAAGGAGCGGCAACGCGGCCGTCGGTTGAGCCATCAACCGAGGTCCTTGGCAAGCTCCGTCCGGGTGTCAGGAGCGAGTACGGCGAGGTGACCGTAGCGGTGATGATCGCAACCAACCATCACCGCGACGGCGGGGTCGCGGAAGGTGGCGGCCTGAGTATCGTTCATTTGGAATCGCAGGAAATGGATCGAGGAGGTCTTGCCGTCGCGGGTCCGCTCGACCTCGGTCTCCGAAACCGCGACGATACGGTCGTTTCCGACGGTGACGAAGAAATGCGCCTCGACCCCGCCAAGCTGGGCGAGGATCGAGGTCCGACGCAGAGGATCGTCGATCTCGAACATCACCGTGGCCACCAGCTCCCGACCTTGAGGAACCAGGGGATTGTAGGCTGCCAGCTCGTCGGCCAGCTGTTCCGGGCCACCTTTTTCAGTGAGCAGCATCTCCTGGATCTGAAACAGCATGGTGTCGTAGGACTCAAAATAGAAGGTGCAATGCGGGCCGAGCGCCACACGGCGCAGGCGCTTGGACGGCAACAGGGCGGTCCGGCGTTCCTTGCGCTGAGCCGCGTAGACGGCGTCGGGAATGATGTCTTGCGCCGTCACTTGGCGGGACGATGCGGGCATGGGGATACGCTCTTTCCAGGTCGGTGAGTGAAGATTGAACAGAATTCAGATCAAGCCGTAGGCGCGGGCGAAAACCTCGATGGGGTGAGCTTCCCGCGGTGGCGGCGTGCCGGCCGGTAGATCGGCGGTGAGCAACTGGCCCAGGTGTTTGCAGGCAAGGGGGCAGTCTGAGCACAGGGTGGCGTTGCCTTTGGCGGCGACCTGTCTGGCCGCGGGCTTGCCGACCTTCACCGCCATCGGGCGGGTCTCTTTCATCACCCCAAAGGTGCCACCGTGCCCTGAGCAGCGCTCCACCACATCGATCTTGGCCCCGGGGATCAGCCGCAGCATCTGGGCCGACATCGCCCCCATATTCTGAGCCCGCGAATGGCACGCGTTGTGGAAGGTGACGCCACCCTCGGGGGCGGTGAGGCCCGGCGCCAAGCCGTGGGCCTTGGAGATTTCAACTACGTACTGACTGATATCCCGCGTCGCCGCGGCGAGGCGCTTCACCGCCTCGTTTTCAGGCAGGATCAACGGCCATTCGAACTTGATCATTAGGCCGCAGGTCGCCGTCAGAGTGACGATGTCGTAGCCCTGGTCGATCAGGGGCGCCAGTTCCGCCGCCACCCGCTCGGCTTTGGCCGCCACGGCGGCGATGTCGCCGGCCTCGAGTTGGGGCATGCCGCAGCATTCAGGATAGGCGAAACGGGTTTCGACGCCCTGTTTGGCCAGAACCGCGACCGCCGCCACGGCGGTGTCCGGCGCATTGTAGTCAACGAAACAGGTGGCGTAGATCGCCGCCCTTCGCAAGCCGAAGGCGGGTCCGGCTGGGTCGGGAGCGACGGGCTTTTTCAGCCGATCGCCGGCGGTCTTGGCGAAGTAGAGCGGCAGCTCGACGGTCTTGTCGATGCCGGCCACCGACTCCATCAGGGCACGGACCGTCGTGTTTTCCAACCGGGTCGCCCAATTGGCCAAGCCGGCCACGGGTCTGGCCAGTTTGCCGTTCCGATCGGTGTCGCCCAGCTGTTCGCGCACGAAGTCTCCGCCGTCGGCTTTGCGACGAGCGGCGCGGTTGCGAAGAATCACATGGGGGAAATCCAGGTTGAACTCGTGCGGCGGCACATAGGGGCACTTGGTCATGAAGCACATGTCGCAGAGCGTGCAAGCGTCGGAGACCTCGGCATAGCGGGTCTTGTCCACCCCATCGAGTTCGCCAGTCGGGCTTTCGTCGATCATATCGAACAGCTTGGGGAAACTGTCGCAGAGATTGAAACAGCGACGGCAGCCGTGACAGATGTCGAACACCCGATCCATCTCAGCTTCGACCTTGTCCAGGTCGTAGAATTCAGGGTCACGCCACGCCAGCGCGTGGCGGAAGGGCGCGTCGAGACTGCGCTCCCGACGCGGGTCGGATGGCTTGGCGGCGTCGGTCATCGGAGGGCCTTCGGAAAATGTGGTCGCCATCCGCGTGGGGGGTTACGCGGATGGCGACGCGGATCGGAACGGGCGCGTGCCCGTCCCGATCCAGACTGAAGTATCAGTCCATGCTGTCGAGGGCGCGCTGGAAGCGGCCGGCGTGGGACTTTTCGGCCTTGGCCAGGGTCTCGAACCAATCGGCGATTTCGTCCTCGCCTTCCTCGCGCGCGGTGCGGGCCATGCCGGGATACATATCGGTGTATTCGTGGGTTTCCCCAGCGATAGCGGCTTTCAGATTGAGGTCGGTGGCGCCGATCGGCAGGCCGGTGGCCGGATCGCCCACGCCTTCCATGAATTCAAGATGGCCATGGGCGTGGCCGGTTTCGCCTTCGGCAGTCGAGCGGAACACGGCGGCGACGTCATTGTAACCTTCAATATCCGCTTTTTGCGCGAAATAGAGGTAGCGCCGGTTCGCTTGGCTTTCGCCGGCGAAGGCGTCTTTCAGATTCTGCAAGGTTTTGCTGGTAGCCAAAGACATTAAATCATTCCCTTATTTTTTGGAGGCGGATCGGCCCCGGCCCCCGCTGTTCGCAGCTCCGACCGTTAGGTGTCGGGCGCGGCGGCGTCCAATCGATTGAGCCCATGCCGCCGATAGAAAATCTCGATAGTTTCGCCTAGACCCTGGGTTCCGAGGCGAATTCGGCCAAGGCGTCCACCAGTCCCGCCGCCGCCAGTTTTACCAGCTCGCCGCCCTTCTCGGGCGTGGCCAAACCAGGGTCGGATCCCATACGGCCGTCGGGATAGCGGGCGCGGAAATCACCGGCCTCGCGGATCGGTCCGGTCGGAGCGATCTGAGGGGCGTAGTTCGCCGCCTTGATGTGGTCTGGATAGGCCCATTGGGTGATGGCGATTTCGGAGGGCGTGGCGTGGCTGCCGTGACCGACCGGAAACTGTTGCTGGGCCAGGCGCATGACGCCCTTGAGATCCCACCAGTTCCGCAGCTTGCAGGCGAAGCCCGATCGGCGACCGGCGTAACTATCC
>JAYTXV010000052.1:0-4719 GCA_043742805.1 Caulobacteraceae bacterium
GACGATGTGCTGCTGCATCCGGTGGGCGGCCTGGTGATCCTGTTGGTTTTGCTGTTCGTGATGTTTCAGGCGGTGTTCATCGGCGCAAAGCCGATTATGGACCTGATCAGTGGGAGTTTCTCGGCCCTCAGCGCCGGCGCGGCGCAGGTCTTGCCGCCTGGCCTTCTCAAAAGCCTGATCTGTGATGGGGTCATCGCCGGCGTGGGCAGCGTGGTGGTGTTCCTGCCCCAGATCGCCATCCTGTTTCTGTTCATCATCCTATTGGAGGATGTGGGCTATATGGCCCGGGCCGCCTTCCTGATGGACCGGCTTATGGGCTCCGCAGGCCTGCACGGACGGGCGTTCATCCCACTTCTCTCAAGTTTCGCCTGCGCCATCCCGGGCATCATGGCCACCCGGGTGATCGATCAGAAGCGCGACCGGCTGACGACGATCATGGTAGCGCCGCTGATGACCTGTTCGGCGCGAATCCCGGTCTACACCTTGATCATTTCGGCCTTCATCCCCGGGCGCACGGTGTTCGGGTTTCTCAGCCTTCAGGGCTTAGTGTTTTTCGGCCTCTACGCGGCCGGGATCGTCAGCGCCCTGCTGGTAGCAGCGGTGATGCGCAAACTGTTCTGGCGCGGCGCGTCGGAGCCTTTCCTGATGGAGCTGCCGGCCTATAAGGTCCCCGACGCTCTGAACGTGGCCCGAGGCGTCTACCAACGCGCCGAGATTTTTTTAAAGCGCGCCGGCACGATTATCCTCTCAATGATGATCCTGGTCTGGTTTCTGGCCAGCGTGCCGGGTCCGCCCGCTGGAGCCGTTGGGGCCGCCATTAATTACAGCTTCGCCGGTCTGATCGGCCACGTCATCCAGCCGGTGATGGCGCCTTTGGGCTTCTCCTGGCAGATGGCTGTCGCCCTGATTCCGGGCATGGCGGCGCGGGAGGTGGCGGTGGGAGCCCTGGCGACGGTCTATGCCGTGTCGGGCGAAGGAACCTCTAGCCTTGGCGCCAGCCTCGCGCACCACTGGTCTCTGGCCTCGGCTCTGGCCTTCCTGGCCTGGTATGTGTTCGCGCCGCAATGCGCCTCGACCCTGGCAGTGGTGAAGCGCGAGACCAACTCCTGGCGGTGGCCGATCATCATGTTCAGCTACATGACCGCGTTGGCCTATATCGCCGCCTTCATCGTCTATCAGAGCGCCGCGGCGCTCGGTGCGGGCTGACTATGGCCCAGACGCTGCTCGTCTATCTGATCGTCGCCCTGGCCGCCGGCTGGACACTATGGTCGTTCGGCTTGCGGGGTTGGCTGCGTCGGCAACGGGCCAGCCGGCGCACAATGAACGGGCCGACGGGCGGATGCGGCGACAATTGCGGTTGCGCCGACTGAGCCGACTTGACGCGTCCTTGCGGAACTCCCCTAAACCGTCCACCTTTTCTAGGGGAACATTTCTAATGAAAACCGACGAAGCGGCCTCCGCCGATGACCTGAATCGCGCCCTGGGCCTGGTCCAACAGCTGGAGATGGATTCATCCGGCCGCGCGACCCTGGAATACCAGGCCAGTCTTCACATGTGCCATTCCGGCGGCGTGGTGCAGGGCGGCTTCATCAGCGGCTGGCTGGACGCCGCCATGGCGCACGCCGTGATCGCCCGCTCTGGGATCGAGATGACTCCCATGTCACTGGAACTGAAGATCAGCTTCTTCGCCCCGGCCCGCCCAGGCAAGGTGTTCGCCGAGGGATGGGTGGAAAAAGCCGGACGCAGCACCTGTTTCACCGAGGGGCGCCTGACCGATAGTCATGGCGCGGTTCTGGCCAAGGCCAGCTCCACCATTCGCCTGATCCCCCGCGCCAAGGTCGAGGCCGACGCCCGCGCGGCCAGCTGAATCCCGTCGGTATTCTTTAGGCGATCAATCATACTGCCGTGGTGCGGATCGGCAAACTGGCTCCGGGGGATATGAATCTCCGGGTCAAGATCGAGGCGTTCAACCCGTTGGGGTCATTGAAGGACCGGCTGGCGCCCGGCATCACCGAACCCCGCCGCCCTAGGCTGGTTCCTGACCCACCAGTTCGAGAACCAGGCCAATCCCGACATGCACTCGCGCACCACGGGCCGGCGGGCGGGCTCTCCCTGACCTTCTACCCCTCGGTAGGTCTTCGGGCGATCAGACCGCTGGCTAGCCTGGCGCATCTCGCGGACGCTTCACCCGGCTAGTCGCGCTTAGCGTAGCCTCCGAACCGCCGCAGCACATTGCGAGTGATCCGCGTCACGAAGGCATCGCCCGCCCTGAGGCCGTGGACCCATTCGGTGGTTCCGGCGTTGAAAACTTCGCCCTTACCTTTTTTGAACGAGGCCATCACCGCATGGCCGCGCAGCATCCGGGCCTGGGCCTCCACGCCCGGGGAGCCGTGAGCGATCTCGGCGACCACTTCCAACATTTCGGGCGGAATCAACGACCTATAGGGGCTTGGGCTTTCGGCGAAGGTGGCCGGCGCCATGGCGATGATCTCGAGATTGGCCGGCGTTCCCAGCCGCGCCACCGGCGCCGGCAGGCCATCCTCGCCCACGGTCAGAGGGCAGCCGTCGTTTTCGTAGCCCACGAGAGGCAGGGAGTCGCCGAACACGTCGCCGTAGTAAAGATCGCAGCCTTCCAGCGCCCAGTGCTGATCCCGGTAGACCGTGTAGCCACCGGCGCCTCGCGCGGCGCACAATCCCAGGCGGTGATAACCGCCGAACAGGAAGGACAGGCCTGTTGTGGCCGCCTCGGGCCAATCGAATGCGGGGTGAGACCAGAGGTGTGTTCCCAACGCGGGATCGGCGGTCGCCACGGGGTCGGCTTCGAAGCCCTTCCACTTGTGACAGATCAGGGTGCGGCCTTCGTCCTCCCAGCGCACCTTCCAGAAGGCGGTATTGCCGGAAAAACACGCCAGCCGTCCGCCGTTCTCGACGAAGGCGTCGATAGCTTGGCGCTGCGGTCCCGACCAATACTCGCTGTGGCCCACGAGAATGACCACGTCATGGTCGTCCAACGCCGCCGAATCCAGATCCAGGTCGTGGTCCGTGAGGTAGTCGAGGGGTATCCCTTCCTCCTCCGCCCAGCGAACGAAGTGATGTTCCCATTTGTTCAGATAGCCGGCCGAACCGTCATAGGGGCTCTGGCCGTGGGCGCGGGACCAGGCCGGGTCGGCGCCGGCCCATGGTCGCTCCTCGAAGCCCCGCTTTCGGCCGTTGACCAGCCTTGGCATATCGGCCGGCGCGGCCAGCAACAAAGACGGAAACGGCCTCTGTGTCGACAACTGTCCGATCGCGCCGGCCATGGCCTCGGGAAGCGTTGCGCGGCGGCTCATCAGGGCCTCGACGTCGGCGTAGGCGCTGGCCCCACCCCAGTAATTGTAGGCGTGCAGGGTGTTGGTGGTCAGGACAAGGACGGCCTTCGACGTCGGTGTGCCCCTGGCCGATTTCACACAAAGGAAGTGGTGAGCGGCAACGCCCCCGGCGTCTGTCAGCACGATATCGTAATAGCCACTGGCCCAGTCTGCCGGAATCGTTACGCGGGCCGCTGCCGGCCATCCACAGCCGTCGCGGTCGGCGTGATCCGGCCTTGGATAATTGCCGACCAGCACCTCGGATCGCAGAACCACGGTTCTCTCGCGGCCGACCCTGGCGATTTCTAGCCCGCATCGGGACGTGTCCGACGAGGCGTGCAGTTGGAAGGACTCGCCAGGAAAGAGGCTGAGGCGATCGACATAACATGCAGGCATTGACCTAGTTGAGCCTCTCTGGGGGCTTCACGCTACGGTGTCCGGCCTCCCGGGCGGCCAAATCCCCCGCTACCGTTATCAGAGGCCCCTGTGGCGCCCTGATCAAGCCGCCGCGCGGTGAATCGACATCGTGAATCAAGACCAGCGCGACGGCGATCAGGACGAACAGAATCGAGGAGGCCACCCGGTGGCGATGTCCGCCCGCCTCTAACCCATAGCCACAAACCACGGTGGTCGCGAACGCACAGAAGGTGATCGCCCAGATGATCGGCATCGGTACTGTCGCTTGCCGGGCCGCCGAGCGCGTGGAGGCAAGATCGAACATCTCGTTGGTCGCCGACAGCACCGACGTGACCAATGGTGTGTTCGCGGGGCGTCGCAGGGCCTCACCCGTCTCGCGCCAGATGTCATCCTGAAGGTTGGACGTATGCCCGGCCACTACGCTCAAACGGCTCGGGTTGTCGCCAGCGTTAAAGAAATCCAGACGCGCGTTAGCGTAGCGAACCATCAGCGATTCCAGCCGGGCGTCCGAGGGAGCCCCCAGCAACTGTTCGCGCAGATAGACTGTCGACATGGCGTTGGCCTCCGATACCACCAGCGCGCGCCGGGTTTCGAACCGCTCGGTAGCCATCGAAAGAGTGAAACCCATCAGCAGGCCCAGCAGCCCCAGGGCTCCCGCCGCCAGAAATCCGGCGCCTGAGGGGTCGGGTGGCGCGCGGCGCGTGACCAGGCGATGAACCTGACCGCCAAGTTCGGCAGCCAGGGGCAGGCCCACGACAAAACAAATAACGATCAGCCATGGCATGGGTGTCTCATCCAATTCCGTTCTCTGGGGGCGATGCCCGCGAAGCCCGTTGCCCCTCACACGGCTTCGCGCAATGAGGAGGTCGGGTTTCGCCATGACCCCATTATCTGGAGATCGCCATGTCGCCAACTCATCGCAAGCTAGCCTGGTTCGCCGTCACGGCTTTGACCG
>JAYTXV010000053.1:0-1682 GCA_043742805.1 Caulobacteraceae bacterium
GATGTGATCGCGTCGGCCGGAGGCGTGACCAAGCCCGTTGCCGATCTGGAGGTGGTGGTGGTCCGAGGCTCGGGCTCGGCCGAGGCTCCCTTGGAGGTGCTGATGCGCGACCCGGCCCAGAACGTCCGCCTCGCGCCGGAGGATCAGGTCCGGCTTAACTACAAGCCTCGAAAGTACAGCATCTTCGGCGCGGTGGGACGATCCAGCCAGACCGCCATCGAGGACGACAGCCTCACCCTCGCGGGAGCGATCGGCCGCGCGGGAGGATTGGACAATCTGACCGCCAACGCCTCGTCTGTCCTGGTATTCCGCTTCGAAAGACCCGCTGTGACGGCGGCGCTGGGCGTTTCCGCAGAGCCGTCGCCGCGAGGGGTGCCGGTCGTCTATCGGCTCGACTTGCGGCGCTCCAATGGTTACTTCGTGGCTGGTAACTTTCAGGTCCAGGCTGACGATCTTCTTTATGTGCCTCGCGCGGATATCGCGGAGTCCCGAAAGTTTCTCGATCTTGTCAATGTGATCTCCCAGGTCGCCTACGATGTGAGGGTGACCAGTGTCATTCCCTGAGACCGTCAGCCCGATCTCCAGGATCGTCGGCGCCCGGGCGCGCCCACACACCCGAGTCTAGGCGGGACGGGGGTGGGGGCGGCTTTGAAAATGGTGGCTTTCAAGACACTGGAGGCGGGGGATGGCTCCCCGGCCTGCGGCCGGGTCGAACCCGGGTCGGCCGCGCGGGAGAGGCGCTTTCTGTTCGTCTCCGGACCGTTCGGGCCGTTCTCCGCCCGGCTGGCGGCGCGGTTACGGACCGAGGGCGCGCAATGCGACCGGGTCCTGTTGAACGGCGGCGACCTGTTCGATTGGGGGGTGCTCCACGCCCATCCCTATTTCGGCGCGAGTACTGGGTTCGCCGTCTGGCTGCGGGAGACAGTCGAGCGAACCGGTGTGACGGATCTGATCCTGTTCGGCGACTGCCACCCCTATTGCGCGGTCGCGAGGGGTCTCGCGAGCGGCCTGGGCCTGCGGACGCATGTCCTGGAGCTGGGCTATTTCCGACCGCACTGGATCACCCTGGAGCGGCATGGCGTGAATGCCAATTCGTCACTCCCCCGTAACCCCGAGGCCGTTCTTGCGGCGGCGCGGACGACGCCGGAGGAATCGCCCGCGGTTCTGAGGCCGTTCGGTCTGGCGGTTGTCGTCAGAAACATCGTCTACCACCTGTTTTCCTACCTGGGTTGGCCGATTTTTCCCCAGTACAAATTTCCTTACAGTCATTCCGTAGTCATGCAGATGGTCGGTCATGTGTGTGGTCTCTTGGCCCACAGTCTGCTTCGTGGGCGCCGAAAAAGAAAGTTGACGCGCCTCGTAGATACGCCGGGACCGCTGTTCCTGGCCCTCCTTCAACGTCCCGGTGACAGCCAGTTGTTGCGCCACTCGCCCTTTCCAACCGTCGCCGCCTTCATCGAGGGCGTAGTGGCGAGCTTCGCGCTCCACGCGCCGGCCCAGGCGCGGTTGTTGTTCAAGGCTCATCCGCTCGATCATGGTTTGGAGCGCTGCGACGCGGCGGTGGCGCGCGCGGCGGCGATGGCAGGGGTCGCCGACCGGGTGTTCTTCACCGGATCCGGTGATCTGAACCGCCTGCTCGATCGCGCCCACGGCGTGATCACAGTCAATTCCACAGCCGGTTT
>JAYTXV010000054.1:0-3946 GCA_043742805.1 Caulobacteraceae bacterium
CGGGCGCTGCAATTCGATTTCAGCCAGGTGGCGCCGCTGAAGGCGGCGCGCGCTCCCGACTGGCTGATCGCCTTGAGCCGCTTTCTGGCCGACGGCCTGAACGTGGCCTCGCCACTGTCGAAGATCATCTTCTGGGCCGGCCTCGGAGCGGCCGTCCTGCTCGTGGTCTGGCTGATCCTGCGAGAGATCATGAGCGTGCGGTTCGCGGCGCACCCGAAGGTCAGGGCCGGGCGGCCTACGCCGGCCGACTGGCGCCCCGATCCGCGCCGCGCGCGCGCGCTGCTGGAAAACGCCGACCGGTTGGCGGCCCAGGGGAGGTTCGACCTGGCCGTGCGGCTGATCCTGCATCGCGGCGTCGAGGATATCGAGGACCGGCGTCCCAGGCTGGTGCGGCCGGCCCTGACGGCGCGGGATATCGCTTCCCTGGAGGCCGTGCCCCCGGTTCCCCGGGCCGCCTTCACCCGCATCGCCGCCATCGTCGAATACGGCGCCTTCGCCGGCCAGCCCATCGGCCAAGCCGCTTTTGCCCAGTGCCGAGAGGCCTACGAGGCCTTCGCCGCTCCACAGGCCTGGGCGTGAACGTCGCCGTATTCAGACCTTTGACCGCGGTCTTGATGGTGCTTGTGGGTGTGTTCGCCTTCAGCGCCCTGCTGGTTCTGCTGGCCTACGCCCCAGACCTCAAATCCGGCGAAGACGGCCAGGCCCACGCCCTTTCCAAATCCGCCGTGGGATTCGCCGGACTGGCCGAGGCCCTGCGGCTGGCCGGTCAGCCCGTGGTGATCAACCGTGGGGCCTTTCACGCGTCCAGCCGGGCGGGCCTGTTGATCGTGACGCCGCCGCCTTCGGCCGATCGCAAAGCCATCGACGCTCTGGGCTTCGGCGGGCCGATCCTGGTGGTGCTGCCCAAATGGCAAACCCTGCCCGACATCAAACATCGGGGCTGGGTTGCGAAGGCGCCCTTGCTCGACGGCGCGGCGTTCACCAGGGGCTTTCCGGGCTTCCAGGTCGGACTTGGCCGGGAGGCGGGCGTCGCGCGGCCCCGGCTGCGCGCCCTGATCGCGCCCTTCGACACCAGAGCGGAATTGTCCGTCGGCCCAATCGATTCGTTGCAGACTTTCCGCGCGCCGGGCTGGGTTCCCGTCATCGTCGACCACGCCGGACAGACCGTCCTGGCCCGGGCTCTGGACAGGCCCCTGTTCGTGCTCTCCGACCCGGATCTGCTCGACACCCAGGGGGTCAAGAACCTGGACACCCTGGCCACCGCTCTGTTGATCGTCCGAACGCTCAAGGCGGCTGATGGTCCCGTAATCTTCGATGTCCGGCTCAACGGCCTAAGCCGCGAGCGCGGCGTTTTGCGGCTGTTATTCGATCCGCCGTTCCTGGCGGTAACCCTCTGCCTAGCCGCCGCCGCCGCCCTTGCCGGCTTCCAGGCCTTCTGCCGGTTCGGTCCCATCACTTCGGGCGGGCGGGCGATCCCGCTGGGAAAGACCGCCCTGATCGACAACACCGCAGCCCTGATCCGTCTGGCGGGCCGCGAGCACCGGATGGGTGGCCGCTTCGCCGATCTGACGGCGGATCTGGCCGCCCGAGCCGTGGGCGCCCCGCGAGGCCTGGGCGGAGAGGCCCTCGTCGCATTCCTCGACCGTCTCGGCGTGTCCCGCCATCGGAGTGAAACCCTTTCCGAGTTGGGGATTCAGGCCCGTATGGCCCGAACACCCGAGGGCCTGGTCACCGTCACCCGGAAGCTGTTCCAGTGGCGTCTGGCCATCACCGGAACTCGCGCCGCCCCCAAGCTTGACCCGCCTTGAGTTAGAGGGCTCCGTGCTCCCTTTCTCGAACCTGGAAAGACCGTCCTTGCCGGAACTCTCGCCTATGACCGTGACGGAGGTGAAGAACCTCGCCCAGCGACTGCGCGGCGAGGTCGCCAAGGCGGTCGTGGGACAGGCCCAGACCGTCGATCTGATGCTGACCGCCCTGCTGGCCGGCGGCCACATTCTGCTTGAAGGCCCGCCCGGGACCGCCAAGACCTTCCTGGCCCAGTGCTTCGCGCGGACCCTGGGCCTGGACTACGGCCGCATCCAGTTCACCCCCGACCTGATGCCCGGTGACATCCTGGGGGCCAACATCTTCAATTTCCAGACCAGCGCCTTCACCCTGACGCGCGGCCCGATCTTCCGCGAGTTGCTGCTGGCCGATGAGATCAACCGCACCCCGCCCAAGACCCAGGCGGCGCTACTGGAGGCGATGCAGGAGCGGCAGGTGACCCTGGACAGCCACGCTCATTCACTTAGCCCCCGCTTCACGGTGGTGGCGACCCAGAATCCCATCGAGCAGCAGGGAACCTATCCGTTGCCCGAGGCCCAGCTCGACCGATTCCTGTTCAAGCAGACGCTGCCCTACCCAACCGAGGCCGAAGAGATGGCGATCGTCGCGCGGCATGGAACGCGCGCCGGCAATCCCGATCCGGCGTCCATGGGCGTTGAGGTCGTGGCCTCGGCCGAGCAGATCGAGGCGGCCGTATCGGCGGTGTCGACGATCCGCCTGGCCGATGAAGTCGTCGGCTATGTGGTGGCCCTGGTCCGGTCCACCCGCGAAAGCGTCGATCTGGAGACCGGGGCCAGCCCTCGGGCCAGCGCCATGCTGGCCCTGGCCGCCCGCGCCCGGGCCGCTTTGCAAGGGCGTGACTATGTGATCCCCGACGATGTGAAGGCCCTGGTCGCGCCGGCGTTGCGTCACCGGGTCATCCTCTCCCCCGCCGCCGAGATCGAAGGGCGAGCCGTGGACGACATCCTCGCGGCTCTGATCGAGCGGGTCGAGGCGCCCCGGTGATCTATCCCACGGCCCGCGCCGTGGTTCTGGCCGCCCTGGGCGCGCCCGCCGCCCTGCTGATCGGCCTCGCGTCGCCAGGCTACTGGGTCGTGGCCGGGGGATGGCTGGCGTTCCTGCTGGGCCTGATGCTGATCGACGCCCTGGTCGGTCCCGCTCGCGCCAAGCTCACTCTGGAGGTGGCCGCGCCCGGTGTTCTGGGCGCCGGCGCCCCAGGCGTGGTGACAGTCCGCGCGCGCTTCGAAGGCGCGTCGCCGCGCCAGGCCGAGGTCGCGATCGAGACCAATCGGCGTCTGCGCGTCGAACCGGGGGCCGCCCGGATGGATTTCAGGAACAGCCAGGCCGAGACCGCCCTGGCCCTGATTCCGCTGCGACGAGGGCAGGGAGAGATATCCGCCCTTTGGCTGCGCTGGCGTGGCGATCTTGGCCTGGTCTGGAAACAACTGCGCCAGACGCCCGGCCGTCCCGTTGCCATCGTTCCGGACATTGAGGGGGTGAAGCGCGAGGCGATCCGGCTGTTCTCCCGCGACGCCCTGTCCGGGATCAAGATCCAGACTCAGACCGGCGAGGGCTCGGAATTTCACGCCCTGCGCGAGGTCGACTGGGCTACCGACCCCCGCACCATCGACTGGAAACAGTCGGCCCGCCACGGCAAGCTGCTGGGCAAGGAATTCCACGTCGAGCGCAACCATCCGGTGGTGTTCGCCATCGACACCGGCCGGGCGATGGGCGACCCGCTGGCCGGGGTCCCCAGAATCGATCGGGCGATCAACGCCTCGCTGCTGCTGGCCTATGTCTGTCTGAAGCTGGGCGATCTGGCCGGCGCCTATGGGTTTGACGCCCGGCCCGGCGGCTTCTCCGGCATGGTTTCCGGGACCGGCGGCTTTGGCCGGCTTCAGCGCCATATGGCCAGCTTCGACCATGGCGACGAGGAGACCAACTATACCCTGGGGCTGACACAGTTGGGCGTCGCCCTCAAACGCCGATCGCTGATCGTGGTGTTCACCGACTTCAGCGATGCCACCAGCGCGGAATTGATGGTCGAGAACCTCAACCGCCTACTGCGTCGCCATGTGATCCTGTTCGTGACCCTCCGCGACGAAACCCTGGAAGCGATCGT
>JAYTXV010000055.1:0-19775 GCA_043742805.1 Caulobacteraceae bacterium
CTTCGGCACCGCCAAGAGCCTGGGCGAGAATGTCGCCAAGGAATATGAGCGCAATATCGAGCGCTATCGTTTCCTGAGGTGGGGCTCTTCGGCCTTCAACAACTTCCGCGTCGTGCCTCCGGGCGCGGGCATCTGTCACCAGGTCAATCTGGAGAGCCTGGCCCGGACGGTCTGGACCAAGGAAGCTGACGGCGAGACTGTCGCCTATCCCGACACCGTGGTCGGCACCGACAGCCATACCACCATGGTCAACGGCCTGTCGGTGCTGGGCTGGGGCGTGGGCGGTATCGAGGCCGAGGCGGCCATGCTGGGCCAGCCGATCCCGATGTTGATCCCCGAAGTGATCGGTTTCCACATCACCGGCGCCCTGCCCGAGGGGGCCACCGCCACCGACCTCGTGCTGACCGTCACCCAGATGCTGCGGAAGAAGGGCGTGGTCGGCAAGTTCGTCGAATATTTCGGCGAAGGCCTGGAAAGCCTGACGGTCGAGGATCAGGCCACCATCGCCAATATGGCCCCAGAGTATGGCGCCACCTGCGGCTTTTTCCCTGTGACCCGCGCGACGATCGACTATCTGGGCGCCACCGGCCGCGATCAGGACCGCGTCGCCCTGGTGGAAGCCTATGCCAAGGCCCAGGGCCTGTGGGTTGAGCCCGGCATGGCCCCGCCGGTGTTCTCCGACACGCTTGAGCTCGACCTGGCCAGTATCGTTCCCTCGCTGGCCGGTCCCAAGCGGCCCCAGGACCGGGTGCTGCTGACCGACGCCGCCGCCAGTTTCCGCGCCGCCCTGACCGGCGAGTTCGGCAAGACCGAGGAAACCGCAGCCTTGCGGGTGGACGTGTCCGGCAAGGACCACGGCCTGGGCAATGGCGACGTGGTGATCGCCGCCATCACCTCCTGCACCAATACCTCCAACCCCAGCGTGATGATCGCCGCCGGTTTGCTGGCCAAGAACGCGATCGCCAAGGGGCTGAAGACCAAGCCTTGGGTGAAGACCTCCCTGGCGCCCGGATCACAGGTGGTCACCGACTATCTGAAGGAAGCCGGGCTGACCAAGTCGCTCGACTCCCTGGGCTTCAACCTGGTCGGCTATGGCTGCACCACCTGTATCGGCAATTCCGGACCCCTGGCCGAGCCGATCTCCAAGGCGATTCAAGACGGCGATCTGGTCGTCGCGTCGGTGCTGTCGGGCAACCGCAACTTCGAGGGCCGGGTGAACCCCGACACACGAGCCAATTACTTGGCCTCGCCGCCTCTCGTGGTCGCCTATGCGCTGGCCGGTAATATGAGCATCGACTTGGCCACCGAGCCGCTGGGCCAAGGCAAGGGCGGCAAGGATGTGTTCCTCAAAGACATCTGGCCGACCAACCAGCAGATCGCCGACGTGCAGCGCAAGGTGATCAAGGCCAGCATGTTCACCGATCGCTACGCCAATGTGTTCAAGGGCGACAAGAACTGGCAGGCCATAAAGGTGGCCGGCGGCCAGACCTACGCCTGGGAGATGGGTTCGACCTACGTTCAGAACCCGCCCTATTTCGAGGGTCTGACCATGACCCCCGAGCCGGTGACCGACATTGTCGAGGCCCGGGTTCTGGCGATCTTCGGCGACTCCATCACTACCGACCACATCAGCCCGGCCGGAAACATCCGCAAGGCCTCGCCGGCCGGCGACTATCTGAGCCAGCACCAGGTCAGCCAGGCGGACTTCAACTCCTATGGCGCCCGGCGCGGTAACCACGAGGTGATGATGCGTGGCACCTTCGCCAACATACGCATCCGCAACAAGATGACGCCGGACATCGAAGGCGGCGTGACCAGGCACTTCCCTTCCGGCGAGATCATGCCGATCTACGATGCGGCCATGCGCTACAAGGCCGAGGGGCGGGGCTCGGTGGTGTTCGCCGGCAAGGAATATGGCACCGGCTCGTCACGCGACTGGGCGGCCAAGGGCGCCAAGCTGCTCGGGGTCCGCGCCGTGATCGCCGAAAGCTTCGAGCGGATCCATCGCTCGAATCTGGTGGGTATGGGCGTATTGCCTCTGCAGTTCATCGCGGACGGTTGGCAGCGGCTGGGTCTGACCGGCGACGAAATCGTCACCATCCGGGACCTCGACGATATCCACCCCCGCCGCCAGTTGATGGTTGAACTCTATCGGCCGACCGACGGTAAGATTGCCCGGTTCCCCGTGCGGTGCCGGATCGATACGGCGACGGAACTGGCCTATTTCCGCAACGGAGGGGTGCTCAACTACGTGCTGCGCAACCTCGCTCGTTCGGCCGCCTGAGGCCTCACGGCTTCGTGAACCAACGGCGGGCCAAACTCCGATTAATTGCGGCGCGATGAAAGTGACCGCGCGTTTGTTGATCGTCATGGCCCTTGGGGCGTTTTCAGGGGGCATGGGTGGGCCTGCCCCCGCCTGGGCAAAGCACGCGCCGAAGGCTGGTCCAGTGGTGGTGGAGCTTTTCACCGCCCAGGGTTGCTCATCCTGTAAGGAAGCCAACCTGTTGATCGCCAGGATGGCCAGCCGACCGGGCCTGATCGTTCTGACTTGGTCTGTCGACTATTGGGACTATCTGGGCTGGAAGGATACGTTTGCCCGCCCGGAGTTCACGGACCGGCAAAGAGCCTTCGGGCGGCGTCTGGGGCCGCAGGACGTCTATACGCCACAGGTGGTGGTAAACGGCCGCGGTCAGGTTTCCGGTGATGACGCGGCGGGGGTAACCACTCTGATCCGAACCGCCGGGCCTAGCCACGGCCGTCAGCCCGCGATTCGGTTTGCGTCGGCCGGACGTGTGGTCGTGGGCGCGGGCGCAACCCCTTCGCGGCCCGCCGATGTCTGGCTTGTTCGCTACGATCCCCGCGAACAGGATGTCGAGGTCAAGGCCGGCGACAATCGCGGGGCCACGGTCGCCCATCGCAATGTCGTGCAGGAAGTTGTTCGCTTGGGCGCGTGGCGTGGCGTCAAGGTGACATTCAAGCCGCCCGCGCCCACCGCCGCCAACCTCGCGACCGTGGTGCTTGTGGAAACGACCCGGGGGGGCCCGATCCTTGGCGCCGCCGAAGCCGCGCGCGGAAAAACCAGAATGTGGTGAGTCTAGAACCTGGTGATAGAAGACGAATGCCCCCCGCGGAGGGAGGGCCAACCGCGGGGAGCAGCCTTGACTATCAAGGCGCCGGTGAACGGACGGCCAAAACCCAGAGGGCTGGGGGGGCTGTTCAGGATCTGGATCGGACTTATCCGCTCCACCGACAATTTCAGTAAATCGCTCCAAGCTGGCGGCGCGGAGACTAAATCAAGGTGTTTTGCGGGCTGTTTCAACACTATAGGGCCGATATTGGGCGCTGGTGGACTCTTTCAGACACGAAGGTAACACTGCCAGCCGGTTTGTCGCCAAGTTGAAGTTTTTGGCGGAGACGGCCGAAATAGGGCTTCGGTTCCGCAGCGGACGCCACTACGCTAATCTTTGATGGCGATGAAAACCGCTCCGCATACCCCTCAGACGCCGCCTCCGGGCGCGGTGGTGTTTTTTGACCGGCCGGAACTCAACCAGCTTCTCAGCCTCTATGGCCGGATGGTTTCGGCCGGTCATTGGCGGGACTACGCCATCGACGGCCTGAAAGACGCCGCGGTGTTTTCCGTATTCCGGCGCAGCTCTGAATTTCCGCTCTATCGGATCGAGAAACGACCGGCTCTCGCCCGGCGGCAGGGGGCTTGGTCGGTGTTGGCCCACGGGGGCTTGGTGCTGAAGCGCGGCCACGACCTGGCGCAGGTTTTGAAGGTGTTCGACCGCGCCCGATTCGCGGTGGTGGACTGACAACAAGATCAGTCTACAGGCGAGCGCCCCGCAGGCGCAGGGCGTTGGCGATCACAGACATTGAACTCGGCGACACCGAACTCAGCGACGTCGTCAGGGCCGCCAGACCGACAAACGGCCGGTCGGGGAAGTGGCGCCGAGAGTGCGTGGGTTGGTGATCGCTCATTTTCAAGGTTTCGCCTTTTGGACAGGCTTCCATTCCACTCGCTTTACCAGCCATTCGCCCGACGATCTTTCCACGGTCGCGACCTCGGTCGTCGTCGTGTCGAAGGGTCTGTCGGCGCGGTTGCCGATCAGCCGGATCGTCGAGGTCACCCTCGCTCGGTCCGGGCCGTCGTTAATCACCTGTCGATAGACGAGTATGCGCTTGGCATCCTTGAGCAGCCTCATGTCCTGGTCCATGTGGTGGCCTGCGTAGGCGTCGCGGGTTTCGGTGGCGCCGTTCTCCACGACTTGGGCGTCGGGCGCGAGCCACCGAACCGCGAGATCGCGGTTGCCGACTTCCAGGGCGTCGGAGAAGGCCTGCAGAGCCGCCTCGGCCGGGCCGCTGATCACGCGGTACAGGGCTCGGGGGGTCGGTTTCATCCCCTCCATTCCGGCCATGCCTTCCATGCCTGGCATACCTGACATGGCGGAATTCGCGGGCTGGCTCGCGGCGTGATGCATCGCCGCCTTGGCCGGGGCCAGCTGGTGTTTGTTCGGTTTTGGTGTGCTGAACTTCCTTGGCGCGGCTGACTTTGGTGTCATGCCGCCCATGGACATGCCGGGCATTCCCGCCATGTCGTGGTTGTTCTGAGCCAGGACCGTCACCGGGGTCACCAGCAGCAAAAGGGCCAAAAACGCGCGTGGCGGTGTCATCGCGGTCTCTCCGATCCTAACCATTGCGCCGCACGGGGGCGCCGAAGTCACGATCGACACTGACCCGACGGGCCTGTGTTCCGGCGGGAAAGTCGTAGGCGCCGGGATCGGCGTAGTCACCGCGGGCAAGGTCGTCGCGGACCTTCACAACCGTGAACATGCCGCCCATCTCGATATTCCCGAACTGGCCGTTCCCAACCACCATCGCCATGGTGTTGGGGGGGCCTGGATGTCCACCGTCGGTATGGTTCTGATGCTCGGCCATGCCCTCGCGGCCCATTTTCAGATAGCCGGGCAGCATGGCGCGGACCTTACCCTCGACCTGGGTCTGATCGACGCCGGTAGGGTTGGGCACGCCATGGCCCATGGCGTTCATGGTGTGATGCGACATGTGACAGTGCAGCGCCCAATCGCCTGGCGTGGCCACGAACTCAATATCGCGCATCTGGCCGACGCTGATCAGCGAGGTCACCTCGCGGCGCCACTGCTCCCGCGGCCAGCGCCCGCCGTCCGAGCCGGTCTCGTAATATTCGACGCCGTGCAGGTGGATCGGGTGGTTCCACATCGACAGGTTGCCGATCCGGATTCGCACGCGTTCACCGGTGCGGGCGACGATAGGATCGATGGCGGGAAAGACCTTGGAGTTGAAGGTCCACAGGTCGAAATCGACCATCACCGACGGGTCGGGCCGCCAGGTTCCGGGATGCAGAGCCCAGTTGTGCAAAAGGAAGGCATAGTCGCGATCCACCGGCACGGGGTCGCCGCCGCGTGGGTGGATGATGAACAGGCCCATCATGCCATAGGCCATCTGGGTCACCTCATCCGCGTGGGGATGATACATGTGGGTGCCGTGCTGGCGGAGGGTGAACTCATAGACGAAGGTCTCGCCGGGCTTGATGGGGGGCTGGTTCAGTCCCCCGACCCCGTCCATGCCCGATGGCACGATCAGGCCGTGCCAGTGAACCGTGGTGGGTTCGCCCAGCCGGTTGGTGACGAAGATGCGGACCCGGTCGCCTTCCACCGCTTCGATCGTAGGGCCTGGCGTCGAACCGTTGTAGCCCCAGCATGTGGCCTTGGAGCCGGGACCGAATTCATGGACGATCTCCTCGGCGACGAGGTGGAATTCCTTGGCGCCATCCTTGTAGGTCCACGGCAGGGTCCAGCCGTTGAGCGTTCGCACCGGCGTGAAGCGGCTGTCGCGGGGCGAAGGCTCAACGGACGCCGCCACCGAAGCGGCGAGGGTAGCCGTGCCAGCCCCGACAAGCAGATGGCGGCGGTTGAACTTCATGGCTTGCTCCCTTTGGGTGCCGGCATCTTCATGTCGGGATTCATCAGCGCGCTGGCGGTTTTTGGCTTGAGAATTTCCTCGGTTGAAGGTGCGAGGGCTGAGGTCTCGGATTCACTGGGCAGCCGAGCGCCGACCGCGCGCATCAGATCGATCCGCGCCAGCCAATAGTCGCGGATCGACTCCAGATAGCTCTGATAGGCGTCATATTCCTGGGTCTTGGCCTGGATCAGCTCAAAGACCCCGATCAGCATGTAGTTCTGTTCCTGCTGGCTGCGCTCGACCACCGTCTCGCGCGCCGGGATCAGGGCGTCGTGATGCAGTCTGACGATGTCGGCGAACACTTTCACCCGCTCGGCGCCCAGGCGCACACCGTTGTCGGTCGCGAGCTCAAGCTCGGCGAGCCGGGCCCTTGCGGCCAGCAGGCGGGCGTCGGCTCGCGCCACCTTCGCGCCGCCTTGGTTGAAAATCGGCAGCTCCACGTCGAGCGTGGGTCCACGGATCACCGAGCGATCGACCTCCTGCTCGCGGTCGTAGCCGATCTGGGTCCCGCCCAGCAGGCGGAAGCGCCGGGTGATCCCGGCCGCGTCGGCCAGAATAGCCACCTCCCGCCGGGCCGCCAGCAGAGCTAGATTGCCGTTCCGGGAGAGCTGCTCCAGCGTCGCCGGATCGTCCTCGGCGGCCACCGGCAGCGACAGCCTGTCACTGGTTCTCCAGGCCGCGTCGGCTCCGCTGAGACCCATGACTGTATTGAGTTTCAGCCGGGCCTGACGCGCGGCGACCAGGGCGCGAGAGGCGTTGACCTGGGCTTCGCCGGCGGCCGCGGTCTCGCGCGCCAGTTGCAGTTCGCTGATGTTGCCAGCCTCATAGTAGCGCTGGGCGAGTTCCTCCGAGGTCGCCAGACCCGTGGCCGCCGCTTGACGCATGTCCGCCACCTGTGTGGCGCCCACATAATCATACCAAGCTTCCTCGACATCGAGGCTGACGGCCAGAACCGAGGCGGCGATCTCCAGCTTGGCGCGCTCGAAGTCCGAGCGCGCTAGTCGAACACGCGACGGTAGCACCAGAAGATCCACCAGCGGCGCGGAAAGGCCGAGCACGAGTTGGCTGCCGTCACCCGATTGCAGTCCAAGGCGCGAGAAGGAGAAGCGCGGGTTGGCGATCTGCACGGCGTCGAGGATATCGGCGCGCGCCACGCCCAGGCGCGCGAACTCCGACTGCAGCCGGGGACTGCGCAACATCGCCACCTGCACCGCGCGTCCACTGGTCATCGGCTCGCTCAACCATGCGCGGGTGGTCGCTTCGTCCTGGCCGGCGCCGTTCCTGTCCCAGGCCAGCGGCGGGGCGCCCCTGGCGGCGAGGGCTTGGTTGATCGACGCCGTATCGAGCCCGGGATTGGTTGTGGCGCAGCCGGCAAGCATCGCCACGGCGCCGGCGGCCAGCATCGCACAGCCGACCCGGCTTCGCGCACGGTCGCCCGCAAAGGGGAGTAAGTTGAGGCTATCAGAGGTCATGTCTTGAATTTAGCTTTCGCACCGCTGACGAGTGATACGTGTGTGACGCTTCTAACCCTCGGTTTCCCCTAGGTGTTGCATCAGTTTTCGCCGCGCCCGGCGCAGGCGCAGTTCCACGGCTTTCGGACTGACGCCAAGAACCTGGCCCGCCTCATGTTGTGACAGGCCGCCGACGGTGGTGAGCAGCAGCGGCTCTTTATAGACGACCGGCAAGCTGGCGATGGCGCGGTCCAGCCGAACCTCGCGGTCGTCTGGCGGCTCATCGGGCGGAGATAACGCGCGGTCGACGGGCGCCACCGCCAGGGCGCGCAGAAACAGCCGCCGGGTTCGCGCCCGGCGACCGTGATCGCGGCACTTATTGAGGGCGATGGTCTTTAGCCAGGTCCCGAACGGACGCCGCGGATCGAACCGGCCAAGCGCCCGCCATGCGGCCACGAAGCTATCCTGAACAACGTCAGAGGCATCGTCGGCGTCGCCCACATAGCGACGGGTGAAACGATACAGGCTGGACTTGTGCCGCCTGACCAGGCCTTCGAACGCGGCCCGGTCGCCCCGCGCGGCCTTGGCGGCGAGGGCTTCGTCCGTCTCCCCGGTCACGGATGGTGGAACATCACGCGCCGGGCGCCAGGCTCTGGGTGACGGTCTTGTCGAACCGTGCGGCCTGAACCGGGTCGAGCACGCCACGCATGGCCAGGACGTGAATCACCGTCTCCCTTTGCAGCGCGCTCATCGCGGCATGGAAGCGACCGATGGCCCGCTCGGCGTCGGGACCATAGACATGCCGGGTGGAAATGGCCCGGGCGAGGTCGGCGTTGGCGGCCCGCATCTCGGCCTCCAGCGCCACGCGGCGGACGGTGAAGGCGGCCTCCAGATGGCCGATCCGCCGGCTCTGATCGCCGGTCAGATGCAAGTCCCGATGGAGGACGGCGTCCAGGCTCGGCCCGGGCCGGGCGTTCTCCAGTCCGTAGCGCGCGCCGACCCAGCCGCCGATCGTCCCCACCAGCGCGGTGAGAATGACCAGTGACGCGATCATGCCGATCTGACGGTTCAACCGGCGGGCCCGATCAAACGCGTCGATGGCGCTGAGGCGAGATGGGGCGAGAAAACCGCCAGGCTCTGAGGTCTGGCCGAGGCTGCGGCGTTCATGACGCCCCACGAAAGGCTGGCCAGCGCGGCGACCACCAGCGAGCCGCCCTGCCAGGCCCCGAGCGTCATCAGGCGCCGATCCTCAGCCACGCGCCGATCCACCCGCCGCCAGACCGACGCTTCAAGGTTGTCCTGGCCCGGGGTCGGGGCGTCGCCGAGCCAACGGTCCAGGTCATCATCGGTCATGGGCTAACTCTTTGAACAGGCGCATCGCCGCCGGATAAGCGCCAGCATCCGCCACCTCTCTCGACGGCGATAGGCCCATACGAAAAAAGCCCCGGCGCGAGGCAGGGGCTTTCCGTCGAACAGGTCTAGCGTCGTCGGTTAGCGTCGGCCGCCACCCATGAAAAACAGCAGGAAGCGGAACAGATTGATGAAGTCCAGATACAGACTGAGCGCGCCGTAGCTGGTGGCGACGCTGAGCGCCGCGTCGTTCCCGCCGAGCTCATAATAGGTCATCTTCAGGCGCTGAGTGTCATAGGCGATCAGGCCGGCGAAGATGCCCACGCCGATCAGATTGATCGCGAACACCAGGGCTGGTGAGTGGAAGAAGAAGCTGGCGATCGACGCCAGGATCAGGCCCCAGACACCCATGATCAGGAAGCTACCCATCGCGGTGAGGTCGCGCTTCGTGGTGTAACCCACCAGAGACAGTCCGCCGAAAGCGCCTGCGGTGACCAGCAGGGTCTGGAAGATGCCGACATTGCTGTAGACGAGGAAGATCATGCCCAGCGAGGCGCCGATCAGAGAAACCACCGCCCAGTAGGTGAAGGCGGCCGTCTGTGGCGACTGCCTGCGCGCAAAGCCCTGGAACAGCAGGATGCCGATCGGCGCGAAGGCGACGATCATGCCGAGGATGGTGTAGCCGGTGTGACCCGCGCCATCGACGCGGAACAGCAGGGCGCGGGTGGGCTCATACATGCCCGTGATCCAGGCCAGGGCGGCCGACAGGACCAGGCCCAGGGCTACCTTATTGTAGACACCAAGCATGAAGGCGCGAAGCCCCATGTCCGTGGCCATGTCCGGAGCCGCCACCGTACTCGGTCTGGCGAAGCCCCGATCGAAGTCGCTCATTGAGAGAAACCCTTATTTGAGCCTCCCCAATTGGAAGCTCGGAGCCTAATATCGGCTTCGGTGAGGCCGGGCGCAAGACCGCCTTACATTAACGGATGTTCACCCGCCGCCAAACGCGATCACTCGGCCCGCAGGGTCGGCGCCGGGCGTTTGGCCAGCGCCTGGAGAGCAGCTAGCAAACCGCCGCCGGCGGCCAGGATCGCCGCGCCCAGGATCAGGGCGGCGACGCCCGTCCAATCGACGCTCCATGTCGCCTGGAACACTTCAACCACCACCGGCCAGGCGGCGGCATAGCCCAGAGCCACCCCGGCCACGCCGGCGATCAGGCCCACCGCCCCGTATTCGATGGCGTAGGCGCCCAGGATCTGGCCGGAGGAGGCGCCCAGCACCTTGAGCACTGCCGCCTCCTTGGCCCGGGCCTGGGCGCGGGCGGCGATGGCGCCGGCCAGGACCAGCAATCCGGCCAGGCCGGCCACGGCCGCCGCGCCGCGAATCGCCAGGGCGAGGCGGTCGAAGAGGTCGGCGGCGGCGCCCAGCGCCTCGCGCACGCTGATGACGTTCACGCTTGGGAAGTTCCGGCCCAGGGCGAGTGTGGCGCGGCGTTCCTCGGTCGGTGTGGCCTTGGCGATAGCGACATTACGCAAATCGGCGCCCTGAAGCGCGGCCGGGTCCAGCACGATCGGGAAATTGGCCCCGAAGCCCGCGAAGTCCACTTTGCGCAGGGCGGCGATCCGCACCTCGATCCTCCGGCCCAGAACCTCCAGGGTCAGGCTGTCCCCCACCTTCAGATCGGCGCCCTTGGCGACCTCGCGGGTGATGGCCCCCAAAGGTTGGCCGCTGTAGCCGGACGACCACCAGCGGCCTTCAAACACGCCGGATTTCAGCGGCTCCGCCCCGATGGCCGACAGGGAGATGTCATTGTCATAGGCCCAGCGGTCGGCGGGATCGATATTGGCCCGTTCCAGGGGCAGGCCCCGAACGGCGACGATCCGACCCGAAGCGAAAGGCGCTCGCAGATAGGTGTCGGGCGTCAATGGCCTGCCGAAAGCGATAGCCAGGGCCATGTCGAAGGCCGGTCCCTGGCTCGCCGAAAGCCCTGAAAACACCATGGATGGCGCGGTACGCGGAGCGACCTGGGAAACCTGGGCCAACAGGCTCGACTGGATCAGCACCACCGCCGAGAGCAGAGCCACACCCAGGCCGATGGCGGGGGCGGCGGTGCGGGCGGCCGAGCCCGGTCCGGCCAGATTGGCCAGGCCGATCCGCCAGGCGCCCCGCGTGGCGCCTCTCAACCGTCCGGCCAGCATCGCGCCGCCGGCGCCCAGCAGCCAGAGAAGACCGAAGGCCACGGCCACGCCGGCGATCATGATCGCGGCGGCCAATGGCGTGGGGGCGGTGATCACCGCCAGAGCGGCGAGGCCGGCGGCGGCCAGCGCCGCGCCCGCCGTTTCGACGCCGAGCGCAAACCGACCGGCAAGTTGATGGCGAAACAGGGCCGCCGGGGGCGTGGCCCGCGCTCTGGCCAGCGGAGCCAATGAAAAAGCGGCGGCGGCCAGCAAGCCGAAACCACCCGCCTTGGCCAGGGGCCCGGGATAAAGGGCGAACAACGCCGGAATGGGTAGCTTGTCCTGGACCAGAGCCCCGAGGATCAGGGGCGCGACGGCGCCGACCACCAGTCCGACAACCACGCCCAGAAGCGCCAGCAGGCTGAGCTGGATCAGGTAGATGTCCCGGATCAGCCCCCCTTCGGCGCCCAGCGCCTTGAGCACGGCGATCGCCGGCTTCTTGCCTTCTAGATAAGCCGAGACTGCTCCGAAAACGCCAAGGCCGCCCGCCACCAGCGAGGCCAGGCCAATGAAACCCAGGAAATATTCCAGCTCGTCGATCAGGCGCCGCAGTCCGGGCGCCGCGTCGGCGCGGTCGGTGAGGCGATAGCCGGCGTCGGGATCGGCCCGTTTCAGGGCCGCCTCTAGGGCGGCCTTGGCGACGGGCAGGTCGGCGCCGGCCGGCAGCGCGATACGAGCGGTCTCGCCGAAGGGCAGGCCCGGGTCCAGGAACCCGCCGGCCTCGACCACGGAGAGTCGCGCCAGGACCCGGGGTCCCAGGGCGAAACCGCGCGACAGCCGGTCAGGCTCGGAGACCAATACCGCGCGGATGACCAGCGGCACGTTGCCGACCCGGAACCGATCGCCGACTTTCAGGCCGAGGCGGTCCAGCAAAGGACGTTCCACGGCCGCGCCGGCCGCCTCACCATTTGAAGTGAAGGCCTGAGCAAGGGTCGCGGCGCCTTCCAGCTCAACTTTGCCCGACAGGGGGTAGGTTTCGCTCACGCCGCGAACCTCGACCAGACGCCGCTCTCCCGAGGGCGCCTCGGCCATGCCCTCGGCGCTGGCGGCGTAGGCGACCGTGCCGGTCTTCTCGAAAATCGCCCGCTGGGCCGGTGTGAAGGGTGTCAGGCGCTGGGTGACGGCTAGGTCACCGCCGAGGATCTCCCGGGCCTGGGAAGACAGCCCCTGGCGGAAGGCTTCGGCCACCGAGCCGGCGGCGGCGATGGCGGCGACACCCAGAGCCAGGCAGGCCAGGAAGATACGAAAGCCTCGGACACCGGCGCGCAGCTCCCGGGCGGCCAGGCGTACTGACAGCGGCGCCACTCAGGCGACCTGGAGCATGCGGCCGGCAAACATCCGGGCCACCCGATCGGCGCGGCCGGCCAGCGCGTCGTCGTGGGTGACCAACACCATGGCCGCGCCGACTTCAGCCACCAGATCGAACATCATGTCGGCCACCGCGGCGGCGTTGGCGGCGTCGAGATTGCCCGTGGGTTCGTCGGCGAACAACAGCTCCGGCCGCGCGGCCAGGGCCCTGGCCAGCGCCACCCGCTGCTGCTCGCCGCCGGACATCTGGTGCGGATAGTGGCGCAGCCGGGGGCCGAGACCCACGCGATCCAGCCAATCGCGGGCGATCCGGGTGGCGTCCGCCTTGCCGGCAATCTCCAGTGGGGTCGAGACGTTCTCCTCGGCGGTCATGTTGGGCAGCAGGTGAAAGGACTGGAACACCAGTGAGACCCGGCCCCGGCGCAGCCGGGCGCGGCGATCCTCCCCCAATCGGGCCAGATCCTGGCCCAGCAATCGCACCTCCCCGCCGGTGGGCTGCTCGAGACCGGCGGCGACGGCGATCAGAGAGGATTTGCCGCAGCCAGACGGCCCGACCACGGCCACGCGCTCGCCTGGCGCGACGGTGAAGTCGACCCCGCGCAGTATTTCCACCGGGCCGGCCGCCGAGGGCAGCGTCAGGCAGACGCCCGTCAAGGCGAGCGGCGCGGGCTTGGCGTCGGCGTCGGACATCAGATCTTCCGGTGATTGAGGGACGGTTGCCTTTGCTACATAGGAACGAGAATGAAGATCGCACCCATATCGAGGCGGACCCGACGTGCCTTGATGGCGGGCGTCTTGGGATTGATCGCTGGCCCGGCCTTCGCCAAACCCTGGCCCGTGGTCACCATGCTGGGGGATTCGATCACGGCCGGCTATGGCTTGCCTGCTGCGGCGGCCCTTCCGGCACGTCTCCAGGCGGCGCTGGCGCGGGGCGGCGTCTTGGCCACGGTGCGCGGGGCGGGGGTTTCGGGCGACACATCCGCCGATGGCTTTGCGCGGGCCGACTTCTCGGTTCAGGCCGATACCAGCGTGTGTATCGTGGCCCTTGGTGGCAATGACCTGCTGCAGGGTCTGAATCCCAAAGCGACGCGGGCGAACCTGGAGAACATTGTGCGGCGCTTGAAAGCTCGACGGATCAGAGTGGTGGTGGTGGGCCTGACCGCGCCCCGGGCCATCGGCGTGGGATACGCCCGGGATTTCGACGCGATTTTCCCCGCTCTGGCCAAGGCGGAAAGTGTGGCGCTCTATCCTGACCTCCTGGCCGGCGTGGCGCGCACGCCCGCGCTGAATCAGAGGGACGGTATCCACCCCAACGCGGCGGGGGTCGAAATCATCGCCGCACGGCTGGAGCCGGTGGTGGCTAGGAGTTTGAAGAGAACGAAGTGATCCGGCTTTTCGTCGCCATCGCGGCGCCCCACGAGGTGGCTCTGGCCCTGGAGCCCCTGGCCCGGGGCGTCCCGGGCGCGCGGTGGAGCCCGAAGCAGAACCTGCACCTCACCCTGAGGTTCGTCGGCGAGGTTTCCGAGGCGGCGGCAGAGGATCTGGACTCGGCTCTGAGCGCGGTGACCGTGCCGCCGTTCGAGGTCGCCCTGGCCGGGGTAGGATGTTTCGGCGATGATAGCGGGGTCACGGCCCTCTGGGCGGGGGTCGAGGCGTGCGAGACCCTGACCATCTTACGAAGCCGTTGCGAGAACGCCGCGCGGCGGGCCGGATTGAAGCCAGACCCCCGGGCGTGGAAACCGCATATCACCCTGGCCTATCTAAGCGGCGCCGAACCGGCCCGGGTCGCCGCCTGGACCCAGACTCACAATCTGCTGAGAATCCCGCCGTTCGCGGTGGAGCGCTTTGGCCTCTATTCCAGCTGGCGGACCCGCGCCGGATCGTTCTATCGGCTCGAGCGGTCCCGCACCCTCAGGCCTTGGCCGCGTGGTCCTTCAGCACCCCCAGGGTCGTGATCGCCAACACCTCCTCGTGGGTGGCGGCCAGGACCACCAGCGGCGCTGCGCCGGCGTCCAGCGCCTCCTTCCAGCGCGGCGCGCAAAGACACCAACGGTCGCCAGGATTGAGGCCGGCGAAGTCGTATTCGGGCCTGGGCGTGGACAGGTCGTTGCCCACCGAAATCGAAAAGGCCAGGAAGGTCTCGGTCATCACAGCGCAAACGGTGTGCTGACCGGTGTCTTGCGGCCCGGTCTCGCAACAGCCGTTGCGGTAGAAGCCCGTTAGCGGGTCCAGGGAACAGGGCAGCAGCTCACTACCCAGGACATTGCGCGCGGTCTTGTCGTATCGGATGGTCATGGCCTCGACCCTTATGGCCTAAAGGCGCGCCCACGTCACGGAGATCAAACCCATGTCCAGCCCCGCCAGGCCCCGCCGCAGCGCGCTCTATATGCCTGCCTCCAACCCTCGGGCGGTTGAAAAGGCGCGGAGCCTGCCCTGTGACGTGGTGATCCTGGATTTGGAGGATGCGGTGTTGCCCGACGCCAAGGCGCGCGCGCGCGAGGCGGCGACCGCGGCGGTTAAGGCCGGTGGATTTGGTCGGCGCGAGGTGGTGATCCGGGTCAACGCCCTGTCTACCCAATGGGGCGCGGCCGATCTGGCGGCGGCGGCGGCGGCCGGTCCGGATGGCGTGCTGGCGCCCAAGATCATGGGACCCGCCGATATCGCGGCCTATGACCGCGCCCTGGCCGGCGCCCCTTCCCACACGCGATTGTGGGCGATGATCGAGACACCCCAGGCCATCCTGGCGCTGGACGCCATCGCCGGCGCGCCGTCCCGTCTGGCAGCGCTGTGCATGGGGACCAACGATCTGGCCAAGGAAATGGGCGCGCGCCAGACGCCCGGGCGAGAACCCTTCTGGGCCGCGATGAGCCTGACGGTGACCGCCGCCCGCGCCCACGGCCTCTCCGTGCTGGACGGTGTCCATAACGAGATCGATGATCTCGCGGCGCTGGAGGCGGTGTGCCGGCAGGGTGTTGAATTCGGCTTTGACGGCAAAAGCCTGATCCACCCCAGCCACTTGGCGATTTGCAACGTCGCCTTCAGCCCCGCGCCGGAGGAAGTCGCCCACGCCCGGGCGGTGATCGCGGCCTTCGACGACCTGGAAAACGCCGGTAGGGGCGCGTTGCGGGTGGGCGGACGGCTGACCGAGCTGCTGCACCGGGATCAGGCGGTGGGCCTGGTTGCAATCGCCGACGCTATCGCGGCGGCCGAGGCCTAGAAAGAGCCTGATGACCCCGTTCCTGGTCGCCCTTTCCATCGCCGCCACGCCCCCGGCGGCCGACGTCGGCGCGCGGCTGCGCGAATCGGGCGCGGCGGCGCAGGCTCTGCAGGGACCGCTCGATGGAACCTGGACGCTGAGAGACAATCGGGGTGGCGCGCCGCTGGTGTTGCAGATCACCGACCCGGCCGGTGGCGGTCCGCTGGAGGCGGCCTGGCGAGAGCCAGGTGCCGCCGGGGCGGCGGGCCTGATCGAAACGATCGCGCGGCGAGGCGGCCGGCTATCGATTTCCTTTGTCCGCTCCGATGGAGCCGACCCTGTCGGCCTGACGCTCAAGCGGCGTGGCGCGGGTCTCTGGTCTGGCGATCTTGTCGAGGGCCGATTGTCCCGCCCAGTGACTCTGCGGCGGGTATCCGGCCCGTGATGACATTCGACCTTGTCCTCGCCAATGGGCGTTTCCGCGTCTGTGGCGGGACGTCAACGCCGTCAGAACATCATCACAGTGCCGCTGTAGCCCGCGAGCTGTGAGTCATCAGTGGTCAGTAAGGGCGGCGGTAGGGCACGGTGGAGGATGAGTTTCCGCGAAAGCTGGCGTTGGTGATCAAGGCGCTTTCGACGACCCTGCGCGATGACGCTGATGAGGTTTCTGGCGTTGGTTTCTGGCGTTCGACCCGGCTGGTAAGTGGTTTTCCTCGCCCAGACCCTTTCGGGCCTGCCCGGGCGGGTGACACGTCTGGGCCGGATCGCAAATCACTGCTTCGATCGCTACGATCGGGCTATCCGGCCCGGCGCCCGCCGCTGACGCCGTCGAGGGGTGTTCGGCGCCAGCCTTGCCGGGGACCGCGCGGGGAGCTAGACCGACGCCGCATTCCCCACTGGTTCAGCACGGAGACCCCCTCATGGCTCGCGCAAAAATAGCCCTCATCGGCGCCGGCATGATCGGCGGCACTCTGGCTCACATCGCGGCTCGGGAAGGCCTGGGCGACGTGGTGCTGTTCGACATCGTGGACGGCGTACCCCAGGGTAAAGCGCTGGATCTCAATGAGGCGACGCCCGTGTTCGGGGCTGACTCGCTTCTCAAGGGAACCAGCGACTACGCCGATATCGCCGGGGCTGATGTCTGTATCGTCACCGCTGGGGTGCCGCGTAAGGCTGGGATGAGCCGCGACGATCTGCTGGGCATCAATCTGAAGGTGATGAAGGCGGTGGGCGAAGGCATCAAGACCCATGCGCCAGACGCCTTCGTGATCTGTATCACCAACCCACTGGACGCCATGGTCTGGGCGTTGCGGGAGTTTTCCGGACTGCCGCATGAGAAGGTGATCGGCATGGCCGGCGTGCTGGATTCGGCGCGTTTCCGCTTCTTCCTAGCCGAGCGGCTGGGCGTGTCGGTGCGCGATATCCACGCCTGGACTCTGGGCGGCCATGGCGACGACATGGTGCCGATGGTGCGCCATTCGACGGTCGGCGGCCTGCCCCTGCCTGAACTCGTTCGCCAGGGGATGATCAGCCAGGACGAACTGGACGCCATCGTCAAGCGCACCCGCGGCGGGGGAGGCGAGATCGTGGCCCTGCTGAAGACCGGCTCGGCCTTCTACGCCCCGGCCGAGAGCGCCATCGCCATGGCCACGTCATACTTGAAGGACGAGAAGAGGGTTCTACCCTGTGCAAGCTTCCTCACCGGGCAGTACGGTCTCAGCGGTCTATATGTCGGCGTGCCGACGGTGATCGGGGCCGGCGGCGCCGAGCGCATCCTGGAGTTTCCACTCGACGACGCCGAGAAGGCGATGTTCACCAAGTCGGTTGCCTCGGTACAGGGCCTGATCGACGCCTGTAAGGCGATCGAGCCGTCGCTGGGGTGAACCCGCCTCGGCGTCGTGATGTTTCATATTCTCGCCGCCAAGATCATGGCCGTGCGCTTTTGAGGGAGATGTCTAGGCGCTCGGCTGACCGATGACTCCCTTCGTCGAGGTCGGCGCCCGTGGTGGGGTGGTGTCGAACTGGGAGGTTGATTCGGTCATGACCCAGGCTGAGGCCCTGGCCAGGGCCGAGCGCGTGCCGATGAATGACCGCAACCACTCCCACCCCTATTTCAGGGCGCCGTCTGTAAGTTGTCGGCGACGGCGACAAGGCGATGCCCGCGTCCTGAGCGGGACCCAGAGTACTAGAACCAGCCGGCTTCCCTCAGGGGTTTGACATAAGCGCGGCTCACGGGGGCCTTCTGGCCGCCCGTGAGGGTCAAGGTCGCGCGGCCCTCGGCGCGCTCAACATTTTTTACCGCCTCGCGGGCGACCCACCAGGAGCGATGGGTGCGGGCGCCTTCGATACCCTCCAATTCGACTAGGGCGTCCGCCAGCCGCATCAGAATCAGATCCTCGCCCCTGGAGGTGTGCAGCCGGAGATAATGGTCCTCCGCCTGGACCGCCCAAAGGGACGCGCCGGAGAGTCTGGCCGGGAGGCGGGCGAGAAACCGGGTGGGGGCGGCCCCTCGGGCCGACTGGTGAGTCTCCACCGCGGCGCGCGACTGGACCAGGAAGGCCAGCATGATGATGCCCCCCGTGGTTGCGAGCGTGGTCGGGAAGACATCCGCCAGAACTCGCGGGCCAAGGGGCCGCCCTTGCGTCCAGGCCGCCGCCGCGGCGGCGACGAGGGTCATGGGCAATCCGACCACGAAGATCATCAGAGCGGCGGAAATGATCGGCCTTGTCTCAAACCACGGTCTTGGGATCAAAAGGCAGGATCCGCTGTAGCCGAGGCCTACTCCGATAAGGGTAAGACTCTCACCATAGGCCAAGCGAAAGAAGACAGGCTCCGCCGTGGCGCCGAACCCTCCCGATATGGCCATCACCCCCGCGACCACACTTGCGGCGAGCACGACCCTGGCCCAATCGCCGGAGCAGATATTCCGCAGCCGCCGAAACACCCGAACCCACGGCCGGGAGGAGGAGGCATTGTTGGTATCGGGCTCACGCACGTGGCCGCCAAGCTCCGCTTCCGAGGTTACGGGAAACCAGGAGTCAGGCCCCGAGTTTGTGAAGACCCGGGGGGCCGGACCGTGTCAAGTCGCGGCCCGTTCAAACGACGCTCTTGCAACATTCGGCTCTTTCGTCTTCTTCCGCCCGCACGGGGCGAAACCCGGCCCGGGAAGCCCAAGCCTCGACCATGGACGATTTCGTATTTCACGACCCTACCGGACGCCGCGCCAAACGGGCCAATTTCGGCCTTGGCATTTTTGTGTCCATATCGGCCCTCGTGGTGGCGGCTTTTTTCGCTACGCTGGCGTTCGCACCCCGCTTGCCTGAGCTGAACCTGAGGGACCCCCAGGTTCTGCAGGCGCTGCACGTGGAGACGGCGCACAAATTCAGACGCCCGGCTGGCTGGCGGCGCATTCCAAATCCTACCAAAGCCAGGATCGGGGGCGCGGCTAGGCCGCTGTCGGTGGGGTTCTATGTCAGCTGGGACGAGAGTTCGCGCGTGTCGCTGCGGCGACACGTCAATGATCTGGATGTGATCTCGCCGCAATGGGTGCTGTTGGATGGGTCTCTGGGACGAGTCGCCGTCACCTCCGATCCGTTCGCCGAAGCTCTGGTGGCGCGGGCCAAGGCCCCCCCGTCGATCCTTCCCATGGTCCACAACGGCCACAACGGCATTTCCGACGGCCCGTTGGCTAACGATCTGCTGCTCTATCCCGCCGCCCAGGACGCCTTGATCCAAAATCTGGTCGCCCTGGCCAAGCTGAGGGGCTGGGCGGGTTATGTCTTCGATCTGGAGAATCTCTCAAAACCGGCGTTGGCGCGGTATCCGGCCTTTCTGGCTAAGGCACGCGCGGCGCTGAAGCCGCTCGGGCGAGAGATCTGGGTAGCTGTGCCCTTCGCTGACGACTCCTGGCCTCTGAGGCGGTTCAGACAGGTCGCCGATACCGTGGTGCTGATGGCCTACGACGAGCACTGGGGCACCGGCGATCCCGGCCCGGCGGCGTCCCAGGAGTGGTTCGAACGGACCCTGGCACAGGACATGGGCGAACTCGATCCGTCCCACACCGTGGTGACCTTCGGGGCCTACGGCTACGACTGGACCCTGGCGGACGACAAGGGGCCGGCCAAGGCCGAAGCAGTAACCTTCTACGACGCCACCCAACTGGCTCACGAAGCCAACGCCGATGTCAGCCTCGACGACGACGCGCTCAATCCTGTCTTCCAGTACAAGGACGAT